>JAZRMJ010000062.1:0-18622 GCA_045647445.1 Acutalibacteraceae bacterium
GTTTTATGATAAAATATTCATATAGCGAGGGGGGGTGCTGCCATGCGATACTCAAATATTGATCGCATCAAAATTTTAGGGCGAGACGATGCCATTCATTGCGAGCGAGAGCGCATATATTCGGTCAAAGCCCATTGGCACGATTTTTACGAGATTGAGCTTGTTATGGAGGGGGAGGGCACCCACCTTATAAACGGCAGAGAGTATGATTTTTGCCGTGGCACAATGTATTTAATGCGACTGACCGACTATCACGAGATTAGGCTCAAAAGCGAGAGTGCAGTCAGCCACAAAATCCAGATACCGCCGAGCCTTATGCCAAAAGGAGTGCTTCACGTTATAATGCTCTCAAACGCCGACCTGACGGTCAGCCTCAGCGAGGAGCAGCTTGATCGCCTGCACACCCTTTACACCCTAATTGAGCAGCAGTCGGCCGACACCCGTTACGGCAATTTGCTTGCAAACCAATTGCTCTCTGCAATGATACTGCTCTTTATGCAACAATCCGACAGCGATGCAGTAACAGCCTATTCGCGAGTAGGTGAGCGAATGAGGAGCATAGTCTATTATGTGCAGGAGCATTTCGCAGAGAATATAACGGTGGGCAGTATCGCTGAGCATTTTTATCTTAACAAAAACTATCTTTGCACCTTTTTTAAGGCCAACACCGGGGTGACTTTGCTGCAATATATTAGAAATCTTCGGCTCAAAAATGCGGCAAGGCTTGCTGTTAACACCGAGCTTAAAAGCATTGAGATTTGCGAGAGCTGCGGCTACACCTCGATATCCAATTTTTTGCGTGATTTTAAGGCAGAATACGGTGTCTCACCGATGGAGCTTCGCCACAATCACAATAAATAGGTTAACGGGGGTGCAAAAAACAACAAAAAGATTAAAAAAATAGCAAAAAACACTTTATTTTAAAGCCATTTTGTTATATTATAATACTGTATACTCATTATACAAATTTGTGGGGGTGCAACCTATGTCTAAAAGAATTAAACTTACCGTGGCAGGAATCGAATATTATATCAACACCGACGAGCCCGAAAACTATATGCGCTCAATTGCCGGTGTGGTCGATGAGAGAATGGCTTCTCTGACTCGCTCAAACCCCTGCCTGTCAACCACCATGGCAGCGGTTATTTGCGCCCTGCAATTTTGCGATGACAATAAAAAGCTCGAGGCTGAGATTTGCGACCTTCGTCGCAATTTAAAGCAGGTTTCGGAGCAATCGGCATGCACCTCTCTCGAGTCGGATGAAGCCCGTCGAGAGATAGAGCGTCTCAACCGTGAGAATATGCGCCTGCGCGATAAGCTGTCGGGTCGATGAAGTGTGAGGTCCTTGCGCCTGCAGGCACCCGTGAAGCTCTAAGTGCGGCTGTGCGCTGTGGCGCCGATGCCGTCTATTTAGGCTCAGGTAAATTCAATGCCCGTCGAGGTGCCGCCAATTTTAGCACACTGGAGGAGCTTAAAGAGGCAGTCGGCTATTGCCATGCAGGAGGGGTCAAGGTTTATTTGACCCTCAACACCCTTGTCAGCGACCACGAAATGAGCGATGCGCTTGACGAGCTCAGGTGCGCCTGCCAGGCCGGTGTTGATGCAGTTATAGTTCAGGATATCGGGCTGGCAAAGCTTATTTCAAAGTGTGCGCCCGACCTTCATATGCATGCTTCAACCCAAATGTCGGTGCATTCGGTGTCAGCCCTTGATTTTTTAAAGCGAATGGGCTTTAAAAGGGTGGTGCTCGCTCGTGAGCTCGACTCTAAACAGATGGAGCTAATCTGTCGCCATGCGTCAGATATAGGCATCGAAATCGAGGTTTTTGTGCATGGAGCACTGTGCATGTGCCTTTCGGGTCAATGCTACATGAGTGGTGTTATCGGCCAAAGAAGCGGCAACCGTGGCATGTGCGCTCAACCATGCCGTATGCAATATTCAGACGGTAGTTATCCATTAAGCCTAAAGGATATGAGCCTTATCGACGAGGTTGATCGCCTTGCAAAAATGGGGGTTGCATCTCTTAAAATCGAGGGTCGCATGAAGCGACCTGAGTATGTTGCTGCAGCAGTTACTGCCTTTCGCAGAGCGGCTGACGGTCAAGAAGTCGATAGCGACATCAGAGGCTTGCTCGGCTCTGTTTTTAGCCGCTCGGGTCACACCGACGGCTATTTTAAAGGCTCACTCGGCAAGGCTATGTTTGGCCGACGCACCGAAGAGGCGAAGGACGAATCGGGAGCAACCTTTGGCAAGCTCCATCAGCTTTATCGCTCAGAGCGTCAATCACAGCCTGTCGACATCACCTTAAAGCTTGATAATAACGGTGCTGTTATGACTGTTAGTGACGGGCAATATACCGTCACCTCAAAGAGCGAGGCTGAGCCGGCTCAAAAATTGCCCCTTGATTTTGACAGAGCAAGCACCCTTTGCGCAAAGCTTGGCGGTACTCCCTTTTATCTTAATCGCTTGGAGTTTTCAAACGATTATGGCATGACCCTGCCTGCATCGGCAGTTAACGCTATGCGCCGCGAATGCTGTGAGGGGCTTATAGCTAAAAGAGTTGGTCGCACAGTCCAATTCACACCCGTTAATATAAACAATCCCTCAAGGCGAGAGGGCAAAAGCGCTATCTTTGTTCGCCTTGATAATATATCTCAGCTACCCAAAAACATTGCCCTTGCTGACAGAGTTTATCTGCCCCTCGGCAGCAAGCTGCCCGACCATAAGTCGGTGGGCGTTGAATTGCCGAGAGCCATGTTCGATGGGGAGGATAAGGTCGTATCTCAACTAAAGGATGCCGTCAACATGGGTGCAAAATATGCTTTGTGCCACAATATTGCATCGGTTGAGCTGGCTCAAAGAGCAGGGCTCAAAATCCACCTCGGCTTTGGCATGAATATATTTAACTCTACCGCTCTTTCGGTCATTGAGCATGAATCGGCTACCCTTAGCTTTGAGTTAACCTTAAAGCAGGCGCTGGCCATCGGCAGTGGAGGCATAATTGCCTATGGCAGATTACCCCTTATGCTCACTCGTAACTGCCCCAGCGGTGGCAAAAACAATTGCGCTGCCTGCTCTCAAAGTCTTACCGACCGCAAGGGGGTAACCTTCCCCGTCAAGTGCAGGGGAGGCTACAGCGAAATATTTAATTCTAAACCACTTATGCTGTCGAAAGAGCGAGATGATTTATCCCCCTTCGACTTTTTGACCCTCTATTTCACCGATGAGGATGCGTCTCGTTGCACCGAGATACTCGATTGCTACCGGGAAGGGGCAGCAGTTAGCGGTGATTTTACCAGAGGTCTATATTACAGAGGGGTCGAGTGACCCTGTTAGGAGAAAGCTTATGCTCATTTTAGCATCTGGCTCACCAAGACGAGCCGAGATACTAACGATGCTCGGTTATAATTTCGAGATAATACCTGCCGATTGCGATGAATCGACAGGCGATTTAACTGCCGACAAGGCAGTGGCAATACTCGCTGAGCGCAAGGCTCAGTCGGTTGCCGAGAGTCACCCCGATTGCACCGTGCTCGGGTCAGATACCCTCGTTACCGTCGACGGTGCCGTTTTAGGCAAGCCGACCGATGCTGAGGACGCTGCAAGAATGCTTCGCCTTTTGTCGGGTCGCACCCACACCGTCTATACGGGCGTTTCGGTCATAACGGGTGATTTAGTCACTACCGAATGCGTCGGTGCTAAGGTAACCTTCAGAGAGCTTAGCGACGGCGAAATTGCCGACTATATTGCAACGGGTGAGCCTATGGATAAGGCAGGAGCCTACGGCATTCAGGGTCGTGGAGCCATGCTCATTGAGGGCATAGAGGGTGACTTTTTTTGTGTTATGGGTCTGCCTGCTGCAAAAACTCATTTAATGCTCAAAAAACATATCGATTAAGTCAATCAAAAGCCAATCGATGGTAATACTATAAAGAATTTAATTTTTAAGGGAATGAAGTAATTATGTTCAGCCGTGATATCGGAATTGATTTAGGAACTGCCAACACTCTCGTTTGCGTTAAGGGTAAGGGCATAATAATGCGAGAGCCTTCGGTTGTTGCCGTTGACGTGCGTAACAAGTCGGTGCGCTCGGTCGGCACTGCTGCTAAAGAGATGATAGGCCGTACCCCCGGCTCAATCGTTGCCGTTCGCCCTCTTAAGGATGGAGTTATTGCAAACTTTGAGGTTACTGCTACCATGCTAAAACGCTTTATCAAAGAGGCGCTCAAGGGTAGCTTTGTATCTCGAGTTCGCGTTGTTATATGCGTTCCCTCGGGTGTCACCGAGGTTGAGGCTCGTGCCGTTTACGATGCAGCCCGTCACGCAGGTGCTGCCGATGTTGACCTTATCGAGGAGCCCATGGCAGCAGCCCTCGGAGCAGGTCTGCCGGTTGGCGATGCATCGGGCAGCATGGTTGTTGATATCGGTGGTGGCACCAGCGAGGTTGCAATTATTGCTCTGGGCGATATCGTTACCTCTCAGTCGGTGCGTACTGCAGGCGACGACCTCGACGAGTCAATAATCAACTTTATCCGTCGCAAGCATAATCTGCTTATCGGTGAGCGCACTGCCGAAGAAATCAAAATATCCATCGGCTCAGCCTATCCCTATGACGATGAGGGCAGCATGGAGATTAAGGGTCGCAACCTTATCGACGGTCTGCCTAAGAATGTAACCGTAACGGCAGAGGAGATACGCGATGCTATGAGCGAATCGCTCCATAAAATAGTCGATGCTATCCGTCTGACCCTCGAAAAGACTCCCCCTGAGCTTGCTGCCGATATTATCGATAGAGGCATCACCCTCACAGGTGGCGGAGCATTGCTCAGAGGCCTTGACATTCTGATTAACGAAGAGATAGGCATCCCCGTCAATATCGCAGAGGATCCCATCGATTGCGTTGTCAGAGGCACCTCAAAGAGACTTGAGAGCAACATGTCCTTTGACACCTACTACAAAAAGCGCAGGTATTAAAAAACATTGAGGTGAATAGCGTTGCGACGCTTTTTTAGAAGTAAAAAATTTATAATAACCTCTGCCCTCGCAGTTACACTCATCGTGATGACGGTTATATTCACTGCCGTCGGTGGCTGGGCAACACCCCCGTCAGCCTTTTTCGGCTCGGTGGTAGCCCCCGTTCAGGAGCTTTTCGGCAATATCTCTGACGGTGTAGGTGGCTTTTTTGCTACCTTTTCAAACTACGATAAGCTGGAGCGTGAAAACGCCGAACTGCGTGAGCAGATTAACAGCCTCACCAAAGAGAAGCTTGAATGGCAAGAGGCATTTAATCAAAACGAATTTTATAAAGAGTTTTTGGGCATCAAAGAGGAGCATGAGGATTTTGAAATGACTGCAGCGTCGGTCATATCCCGTGACCCTGCCGACCCCTTCGGCACCTTAACCATCAACGTGGGCAGCCTTGATGGAGTCAGCCCCCACGACCCCGTTATCACAGCCGACGGAGTTATCGGCTACGTTCACACCACAGGCCCGTCCTATTCGAGCGTTGTTACTCTGCTTGATCCCTCCCTCAAAATCAGCGCAACCGACCGACGCACTGACGATAGTGGCATCGTCAGTGGCAACGTGTTGTCTGTCGCTAAGGGAGTTTGCCGAATGCAGGGGCTGGGCCGTCACTCAACCGTTGCAAAGGGCGACTATATAGTTACCACAGGTGGTGGAGTTTTCCCTGCAGGGCTTATTATCGGCAATGTCGATAAGGTCACCCAAACCGATGGCGAAATGTCGGTCTATGCCGATATTATCCCCTCAGCCGATATCAAGGGCGCATCAAGCGTTATGGTCATTACCTCCTTTAGTGGTCAAAGTGGCTTTGATGACCTTGTCGAATAAGAGAGGGGATAGAGTAGGTTGAGAAATCACAAGCATTCTTACGTTTATTACACCCTCTTGGGTTTGGCTCTTGCGGCAGTTTATTTTATTCAGGTCTCAACACCCCTTTTGCCCGAGATATGGTCAGCAAGACCCATGCCTGCTTTTATATTTATGCTGTGCTTTGCCGCCTTTGGTGGTGAGGGGGCGGCAATAATATCAGGTCTATGCCTTGGTATTGCGACCGATGTTGTTTCTGCTGCACCCGACGGCTTTAATGCCGTTACCATGATGCTGATGGGCCTTGCTTGCTCATTGCTTGCGACCTATCTTTTTAACACGAGATTACCTGCAGCGGCAGTGCTTTGCGGCATCTTCACTGCGCTATACTATTTGCTGTACTGGCTTGTTTGCGTAGCCTTTAAGGGCTATGAGGGCGCATTCGATTATCTATGGCGTTTCAGTCTGCCGTCTGCAGTTTATACGTGGCTGTTTGTTTTTGTTTTTTGGCCCATTATTCGCCATTTCGACAATCGCAATCGTCCCCCACGAATTAAGAATTGGGAGTAACCTTTGATGTACAAAACCTTCTATCAGCAAAAAAAGCCCTTTTGGGCCAGATATACTGCCTTGATAGTGATTGTGGTGCTGGTTTTCGGCGCCTTTTCGGTGCGCCTTACTGAGCTTCAGGTGGTCAACGCCGATTACTATAAGGCACAGGGTGATAATGCGTCGGTGCTGACCGTCACCACTCCTGCTGCGAGAGGTGAGATTGTCGATCGCTACGGCCGAGTGCTCGTTTATAACCGTGAGGGCTCAAACATCGTTTTTGATGCAACTACTCTGCCCTCTAAAAAAATCAACCAAACCATTCTAAAGCTTATAAGGCTGCTTCAAAAATCCGACGGCAAATGGATAGATAATTTGCCTATGGAGTTGGCTGCGCCCTACGTTTTTATTGCCGAAAGGCAGACCGATATAGGCCTGCTCAGAAAGAATTTAGGTCTCGCTCGCTACGCTACCTCAGGCAACTGCTTTGATGCAATGGTCAAGCGCTATTCTCTTGAGGGCTTGAGCGAAGCCGAGCAACGCCTTGTTATGGGTGTGCGCTACAGCATGGAGTCGCTTGACTTTTCTACTGCAAACCCCTTCGTTTTTGCAGAAGATATCGATAAAAGCATCGCTAACACCCTTGAGGAGTATTCATTTGAGCTACCTGGTGTTAAGATTGAGGATGCCTCTTTTCGTGAATATACCGACCCCACCCTTGCACCTCACGTGCTTGGCTACACGGGTCTTATGTCTCCCACCGATTGGGAGAAATATAAAGGCAGTGGCGAATATCGCTACTCCGATACCGTCGGTAAGGCAGGCATAGAGCTTGCCGCTCAAGAATACCTGAAAGGCCTTGATGGTCGCAACAAGGTTACCCAAAACGCCGATGGCACCATAGTTTCAAACGAACCCGACCGTAAGATGGTACCAGGCTCAACCGTTCAATTGACCCTCGATGCAAGGCTTCAAAAGGTGGGTCAGGAGGCTCTAAAAAACGGCATTGACCGTATCAACTCAAATCTTAAAGAGGGTCAAAATCCTGCGACCAGCGGAGCAGTGGTTGTGACCACCATCAAAAACGGCGAGATACTTGCCAGCGCAAACTATCCGTCATATAACCGACTCGACTATTTTGAGGATTATAAGTCGGTCGAATCAGCCCCCGGTCGACCTCTTTTTGACCGTGCGCTCAACGGTCAATACCCACCCGGCTCAACCTTTAAGCCGGCAGTAGCTCTTATCGGTCTTGAGCAGGGCAAAATAGCCCCAGATGAGAGCATTCGTTGCACCCACACCTACACCCGATTTAAGGATTATCAGCCCTCATGCCTCGGATGGCACGGGTACCTCACCGTTACCTCTGCTATTTCAAAAAGCTGCAACTACTTTTTTTACGAGGTTGGCTATCGAATTGGTATCACTAACCTCAACAAATACTGCCGACAGCTAGGTTTGGGCGTATCGACCGAGGTCGAACTGCCATCATCGTCGGGTATCCTCGCAGGCAAGGAGTATAGCGACAGCATAGGCGCAGTTTGGAATCAGGGTAACACTATTCAGGCGGCAATCGGTCAGTCTGACAATGCATTCACCCCCTTGCAGCTTGCAACCTACACCTCAACCATCGCTAACGGTGGCATACGATATCGCTCTCACTTTATCAAATCGGTCTATAACTACTCGATGACCGAGGTTATTGAGAATGATTTTTCAAGGGTTCTCGGTCAAACCGAGATTTCGGCAGAAAATTTTGAAGCAGTTCGCTCAGGCATGCTTCGAGTAACTGAGGATGGTACTGCGTCTGCCACCTTCAGAAACTACCCAATCCGTATCGGGGGCAAAACGGGTACGGCCGACGCACCGGGCAAAACAAACGCAATGTTTATCGCTTTTGCACCCTACACCGACCCCGAAATAGCAGTAGCCATCGCCATCGAAAACGGTGGTCACGGCTCGGCAGTAGCACCTATCGCAAAAGAGATTTTCGACGCATATTTCTTTAATTCTCAAGACCCCCACACCTCACAGCCAACCGACGTTTTATTGCCTTAAATAAATGCTTTGACATATTGCCTTGGTTGTGATACAATTAACTTGAATGAATATAGCGTTTTTTGGAGGGTGGCCATGTCGGTTAATAACGGATGCATAGTTTACGTTATCGTCTCCGGCAAGGGCGGTGCAGGCAAATCGACCGTTGCCTGTGGGCTTGGCTCAGCCTTTGCCGAAGCAGGCTATAAAACGCTGCTCATCGATGCCGATGAGGGTCTGCGTTGCCTTGACCTTATGCTGGGTGTCGCACCCGACGTTGTTTTCGACACGGGCGATGTGCTAGCTGAGCGTTGCTCGGTAGCCGATGCAATCAAGCTTGTTCACGGCTCAAAGAACCTATATCTTTTGCCTGCCCCTATGGAGCATGGCACCGTCGGTGAGGCTCTTATTGAGCTTACAAACAGTCTTCGCACCGATTATAACCGCATTATTATCGACTCTACCGCAGGAGTGGGCGATGGATTTAATTCAGCAGTTCGCTCAGCCGATGCCGCAATTGTTGTGGTCGGCAGCGACCCCGTCAGCATCAGAGATGCCCGAAGCGTCTGCACTCTGCTCCATAATTTGTGCGTAACTGCCCGTCGCATGGTCATCAATCGCTACGACTATAAATCCATGAAGCATTCTTTGACCCCCCACATTGATAATATGATCGATTCAACTGCCCTTCGATTAATCGGCATAGTGCCTCAAGATAGCCTGCTGACCATAAGCGCTATCAAGGGTGAGCTACCCAAAAAGGGCAACGCCAAAAAAGCCTTTAGCCGAATCGTGGCGAGACTTAGCGGCAAAAACGTTAAACTGCCAAAACTTAAAAAAATATGAAACCTAGCCAGTTCCCCAATATTAAGGAGGATTTAATATGAATATTGCTCTTATCGCAGACGACGCCAAAAAAGAATTGATGGTTCAGTTTTGTATAGCCTATTGTGGCATTTTAAGTCGCTATAAGCTGTGCGCTACAGGCACCACAGGCAAGCTGGTTGCAGAGGCAACCGGTCTTGAGATTACTACCTTTATGAGTGGCTCACAGGGTGGTGACGAGCAGATTGCAGCTCGCATCAGCTGCGACGAGATTGACCTTGTGCTCTTTTTCCGTGATCCCCTTTCATCGGTTCAGCACGAGATAAACGAGCTGACCCTGCTTCGCCTTTGCGACGTTCACAGCATTCCGATAGCAACCAACATAGCAACTGCCGAGGTTCTCATTCACGGTCTTGAGCGTGGCGACCTCGACTGGCGCGACATTATGAAGGGCAACTAATAGACTGCGACGGGAAGGAGTAGTCGACAGCACGACCATAACAGGGAGGAGCGACCAGACTGAAATCGCTCTCGGCACGGCACCGACGAAGACATCCCCGAGTCATTATGCATGGCTATTGCCATGTCGCTCAAACCCTGCGAAATGGGTTAAAGTGGGCGGTCGGTTTTGACCGTCAATCAGGGTGGCACCGCGGATAGATTTTCCGTCCCTGATACGGCTGTATTTTTAGCCGTATCAGGGCTTTTATTTTTAAAAAACATAAAGTGAGGTAATAAAATGGCACTTTTAACTCAAGGCATCAAGGGCACTCAGGACGTGCTGCCGTCCGAGAGTGGTCGCTGGCAATTCGTTGAGCAAAAATTGATAGAAAACGCAAGACTCTTTGGCTTTAAAGAGATGCGCACCCCCGTTTTTGAGCATACAGAGCTTTTTAATCGCTCGGTTGGCGACACCACCGACGTTGTTCAAAAAGAGATGTATACCTTTAACGACAACGGTGGCCGCAGCATTTCTCTGCGCCCCGAGGGCACTGCAGGTGCAGTGCGTGCCTTTTTGGAGCACGGTCTGCATAATGAGGCTCTGCCCCAAAAAATATGCTATGTAACCTCTTGCTATCGCTATGAAAAGCCTCAAGCAGGCCGTTTGCGTGAATTTCACCAGTTTGGTGTTGAGTGCTTTGGCGCAGGCAACCCTGCTGCTGATGCCGAGGTAATTTCTATTGGTCATTCAGCCTTTAAAGCCCTCGGCATCAAAAACATCCGACTCGAAATTAACTCTATCGGTTGCCCCGAGTGCAGAGCAAAATACACTGCTGCTCTTAAGGAGTATTTTGCATCTAAGCAGTCTGACCTTTGCGAAACCTGCAGGGGTCGACTCGATCGCAACCCCATGCGAATTCTCGATTGCAAATCACCCATTTGCTCAGGTATCGCTGCCGATGCACCCACCGTGCTCGATTATATATGCGATGATTGCAGAATTCATTTTAACGCTGTCAAGGCTCACCTGACAGCTCTCAATATCGACTACACCGTCAACCCCCGAATTGTTCGTGGTCTTGACTACTATACTCGCACCGTGTTTGAATTTATCTCAAGCGATTTGGGCGCTCAGTCAACCGTTTGCGGTGGTGGCCGTTATGACGGACTTATCGCTCAGGTTGGTGGTCAGCCCACTCCTGCTCTCGGCTTTGCAATCGGTCTTGAGCGACTGATGATGATAATGCAGGCTCAGGGCTGTGAATTCCCCGAAGATAAAAAGAGCGACGTTTATATCGCGCCTATGGGCGAGAACGCCTCTATTATGGCATCAAAGCTGTGCGCTATGCTCCGTGAAGAGGGCTTTGCAGCTGAAACCGACATTGTCGGCAGAGGCTTAAAGGCTCAAATGAAGTTTGCCAACAAGATTGGCGCTCGCTTCACCGTTGTGCTTGGCGACAACGAAATCGAAGAGGGCAAAGCAAAGCTCAAAAACATGGCTGACGGCAGTGAGATCGAGGTATCTCTGCCAGATGGCCTTGTTGAAGCTGTTTATGATGCCGCCATTAGCTCTGCATTGAGCCAGATTGATACTGCGGTTCAAAACCTTAAACTGTAATTTAAAGGAGAAAATATAATGGCACTTTCAGTTGAGAGAATGGATGGTATGCATCGCACCAACTATTGTGGTGAATTGCGTACTGCCGATATAGGCAAAGAGGTTGTAGTTTGTGGATGGATTCAGCGTCAGCGTGACCTCGGTCAGCTTATCTTTATCGATTTAAGAGATCGCACAGGCATAATTCAACTCGCCTTTGACGATACTACCGACCGTGAAATCTTTAATAAAGCCTTCGCTTTGCGTAGCGAATATGTTGTAATGGCTAAGGGCCCCGTCCGTATGCGATCTTCTATCAATAAGGATATCCCTACCGGTGAAATTGAGGTTGAGGTTAAAGAGCTCAAAGTGCTCGGTAGCGCCGAAACCACCCCTTTCGAGATTATCGACGATACCTCTGTTAAGGAGGAGCTTCGCTTAAAGCATCGATATCTCGACCTTCGCAGACCGACACTGCAAAATAATTTGCTTATGCGCCATAAGGTTACTAAGGTCACTCGTGACTTTTTCGACAAAGAGGGCTTTTTAGAGATAGAAACCCCCACCCTCATTAAGTCAACCCCCGAAGGCGCAAGAGACTATCTTGTGCCCTCTCGTATTCATCAGGGCAGCTTCTATGCTCTGCCTCAGTCACCCCAGATGTATAAGCAGCTGCTTATGCTCTCAGGCTTTGACCGTTACATGCAGATTGCCCGTTGCTATCGCGATGAGGATTTGAGAGCCGACCGTCAGCCTGAATTCACTCAGGTCGACCTCGAAATCTCCTTTGTCGAGATGGATGATATACTCGTTCTGGGCGAAAACTATATTAAATACCTCTTCAAAGAGGTTTTAGGCGTTGATATCGCAACCCCCATCCGTCGCATGACCTACACCGATGCGATGAACAAATACGGCTCCGATAAACCCGACGTTCGTTTCGATATGACCCTGACCGATATCTCTGATATCGCTGCCGATTGTGGCTTTTCGGTCTTTGCTCAAACGGTCGAAAATGGTGGCACCGTTCGCGGTATTACTGCCAAGGGTGGGGCAGCAACCCTCACCCGTAAAGAGATAGATAAGCTGACCGAAGCCGCAAAGGGCATCGGTGCAAAGGGTCTTGCCTTTATTCGCTGGGCTGACGATGCCGACGCACCCACCTGCGCCTTCTCAAAGTTCCTCACAGAGGAGCAGATGGCAGCTATCATGACTCGCATGAATGTCGAAAAGGGCGACGTAGCCCTCTTTGTAGCAGATAAAAAGAACATCACTTTGAGCGTTTTGGGTGCTCTGCGTTTGCAGGTAGCCGAAAAGCTTAATATAATCCCCGATACCTATGAATTCTTGTGGATAACCGAATTTCCCTTCTTTGAGTATAATCAAGAAACAGGTGGATGGGATGCTATGCACCATCCCTTTACTGCCCCCCTTGATGAGTGCCTTGAGTATCTCGATACTGCACCCGAAAAGGTCTTTGCAAAGGCTTATGACCTTGTTCTTAACGGCGTTGAGCTGTCATCAGGCTCAATCCGTATCAACGACCCCGAGCTTCAGCAAAAGATGTTCTCTGCCCTCGGCCTTTCCGAGCAGGAAGCAGATGAAAAGTTCGGCTTCCTCGTTGATGCATATCGCTACGGAGCACCCCCTCACGGTGGTATGGGCATCGGCCTTGACCGTCTTGTTATGCTCATGTGCGGCAGTGAGTCAATTCGCGATGTTATTGCATTCCCCAAGGTTGCGAATGCAAGTGAGCTGATGAGCGGCGCACCTGCTTCGGTTGATGCAAAACAGCTTGATGACCTCAAAATTGCTGTTGTAGTAGAGGAATAATTATTAGTTTAAAGGTGAATGATATGGCTAAAATAGATGTTTTTTCAGGCTTTTTGGGAGCTGGCAAAACTACTCTCATTAAAAAGCTTATCAAAGAGGCCTATAACGGTCAAAAATTAGTTCTTATCGAAAATGAGTTTGGCGAAATCGGTATTGATGGTGGCTTTATGCAGGATGCAGGCATCAACGTAACCGAAATGAACTCAGGCTGCATCTGCTGTTCACTGGTCGGTGACTTTGGTGAAGCGCTCGGCAAGGTGCTCGATGAATATAACCCCGATCGCATCATCATTGAGCCCTCAGGCGTAGGTAAACTCAGCGACGTTATCCGTGCCGTCAAGGGGCTTGAGCGTGAGGATGCTCAGCTTAACAGCTACACCACCGTTGTTGATGCAGGCAAATGCCGTATGTATATGAAAAACTTCGGTGAATTCTTTAACAATCAGGTTGAAAATGCAGGCACCATTATTTTAAGCCACACCGATGGCATGAATGATGCCAAGCTGGCTGCTTGCGTTGAGCTTTTGCGTGAGCACAACAAAGAGGCTTCCATCGTAACCACCCCATGGAGTCAGCTCGACGGTGCCGTTATCCTCTCTGCTATGGAGGATGGTAACACCCTCGCTGATGAGCTCGCTCATCTTGAGCATGAGGCTCACCACCACCATCACCACCATGACCATGACGAGGAGTGCACCTGTGGTCATGAGCACCATCACCACCATGACCATGATGAAGAATGCACCTGTGGTCATGAGCACCATCACCATCACCACCATGCTGATGAGGTCTTCACAAGCTGGGGCGTCGAGACTACTGCAAAGTTCACTGCAGAGGGTATAACTACTGCTTTGAATGCTCTGTCCGATGAGAGCTACGGCATGATTCTTCGCGCAAAGGGTATCGTTGCCGCAGAGGATGGCAGCTGGATTCACTTTGATTACGTACCCGGTGAACCCGACGTTAGAATCGGTAGCGCAGCCGTTATCGGCAGACTTTGTGTTATCGGCGCCGACATTAATGAGGATAAGCTAAAGGCTTTGTTTAATGTATAAGGAGAAACTGATGGAGATACCTGTATATCTGTTTACCGGCTTTTTAGAGGCGGGCAAAACCAAATTCATACAAGAAACCCTTCAGGATAAGCGCTTTAATAGTGGTGAGCGCACCACCCTCATTCTTTGCGAGGAGGGAATAGAGGAGTATGACCCTACCCTCTTTAGTGGTGCCAACGTCTTTTTGCATACTATCGATGATGAGCAGCTGCTGACCACCGATAGGCTTAGTGCAATGCAAAAGCGTGATAATTCACAGCGCATAATAGTTGAGTTTAACGGCATGTGGCAGTTAAATAATTTCTTTTCAGTTCTCCCCGAGGGGTGGACTGTTACTCAAGAGATGCTTTTTGCCGATGCAAACACCTTCATAAACTATAACGCTAATATGCGTAGCCTTGTGGTCGACAAGCTACAGTCCTGCGACCTTGTTATTTTTAATCGCTGTGCAAAGGGCATGGATAAAATGCCCCTTCATAAGATAGTCAGAGGCATCAGCCGTCGAGCCGATATAGCTTATGATTACCTTGATGGCTCAACCGAGTTTGACGATATTGAGGATCCATTGCCCTTCGATATCAATGCACCCGTTATTGAGATAGCCGACCCCGACTATGCTCTGTGGTATCGTGATATAATGGAGGAGCCCAAAAAGTATAATGGCAAAAAGGTTAAGTTTAAAGGTGTTGTTGCAAGGGATGATTCTCTGCCAAAAGACGTCTTTATTTTAGGCAGACACATTATGACCTGTTGCTCTGATGATATTCAATATGGCGGCATAGTAGCTGTCAGCGATATGGCAAAGAGACTCAAAACCCGTGACTGGGTGGTTATCACTGCCACTGTCTCTTATGAGCGCAACAAAGCCTACCGTGGAAAAGGCCCCGTATTGCACACAACTGATGTCAAAATAGCTGAAGAACCTGAGGAACAGGTAGTAACATTCTACTGATTGACTATTGATTTTTAGTGTCGGCTGTTGTACAATTGATTTGTTAGAAAAAAGGTCGATTTTATCGGCCAATATGTAATTAAAGGAGTTATTACAATGTTAGTTTCAGCTAAAGAAATGCTCACCAAAGCTAAGGCAGGCCACTACGCTGTTGGCCAGTTCAACATCAACAATATGGAGTGGACCAAGGCTATCCTTCTTACTGCTCAGGAGCTTCAGAGCCCCGTTATCCTCGGTGTTTCTGAGGGCGCAGGCAAATACATGTGCGGCTACACCACCGTTGTTGGCATGGTTAACGGCATGATTAACGAGCTCGGCATTACCGTTCCCGTTGCTCTCCACCTTGACCACGGCAGCTACGAGGGTGCAATGAAGTGCATCGAAGCAGGCTTCTCATCTGTTATGTTTGACGGTTCACACTACCCCATCGAAGAGAACCTCGCTAAAACCCGTGAGCTTGTTGAGCTCACCGGCAAGCTCGGTCTTTCTCTTGAGGCAGAGGTTGGCGCAATCGGTGGCGAAGAAGATGGCGTTGTAGGTAACGGCGAGGTTGCTGACCCCGCAGAGTGCAAGATGATTGCTGACCTCGGCGTAACCATGCTCGCAGCAGGCATCGGCAACATCCACGGCAAGTATCCCGAAAACTGGGCTGGTCTTTCATTCGACACCCTCAATGCTATCCAGCAGCAGACCGGCGATATGCCCCTCGTTCTCCACGGTGGTACCGGTATCCCCGCAGAGATGATTAAAAAGGCTATCTCTCTGGGCGTTTCTAAGATTAATGTTAACACCGAGTGCCAGCTCGCTTTTGCAGAGGCAACTCGCAAGTATGTCGAAGAGGGCAAAGACCTCGTTGGCAAGGGCTTCGACCCCAGAAAGCTTCTTAACCCCGGCTTTGAGGCTATCAAGGCTACCGTTAAAGAAAAGATGGAGCTCTTCGGCTCTGTCGGCAAGGCTTAAGTTAAACTTTAAAAGGGTGGCTAATGCCACCCTTTTTTGCACTTTAAGGAGGATAAAATATGCATATTCCTTCATCGCAAACCGACCTTATCGAAATAGTTGATTTTTATGATGCCCTCAGTGAGGCTGACTCAACTCGCTTAGATGAATATGACCATTCAAAATGGCTGTATGTGCCAAACAGCTATGGTGAGTATCGTTACATATTAGGCACAAAGGGTTTAAATCCCCTCATCTGTGTTGGCATAAATCCGTCAACTGCTGCTCCCGACGACCTCGATAACACCCTCAAATCGGTCGAGCGAATTGCCACTGCTAACGGATATGATAGCTTTATAATGTTTAACGTTTATGCTCAAAGAGCGACCGACCCCGATCATATGGATGATAACCTCAATGATCGCTTGCATGAGCAAAATATGGAGGCATTTCGCTATATTTTGAGCCTCTACGGAGAGGGCCATACTCCGTCAATATGGGCTGCATGGGGCACCATTATAACAAAGCGGTCATATCTTTGCGACTGTGTTAAAGATATGATACAAGCAGGGCAAAAGGTTGGCGCCCGATGGCTGAGCGCAGGCAAAATCTCAAAGGCAGGTCACCCGCATCACCCCCTTTATCTTAAAAAGGATGAAAAGACCACCGATTTTGATATAGAGGGATATCTTAAACTTATATCAATATAAAATTAAGCAAAACTTAATATTAAATTTATATTGAGCGACTAAAATAAAACAAAAGCAGGGCGAGGGCTTTACAAGGCGACCGAGCAGAGTGAGTAATTCCTCAATTTTTCTTCGGTGTAATCATGCCGTTGTTTTTTTCAATCATCTCCTCAATTTTACTTATAATGCTTTGTTCGGTCGCTGTGTAAGGTCTTTGTCAAAAAGCACCACTGCTCTAAAAATGGCAGTGGTGCTTAATTTTTTTAAATCATATTACCCATAAAGTATAGCACGCCGGCAGCGACTGCGCCACCAAAGATTAAGGCAGTAACGGCAATTAACAGCCCCAAAGAAATGACGTTGAGTATCATTGAAAGCCTGATTTTTTTATTATAATCGGCTTCATCAATTGAGTTAGGTGCAGTGCAAACAAAGACCAGCGCTATTATTGCAAGTGGCAGGCAAAAAGCCGTAGTGAGTGGATTTAAAACGGACAAAACGATGTTGACTATCGACCATGCAAGATGGAGCCCACTAATACCTTGGCTTTTTTGCGAAGCAGAGCTATCTGCTGCAATCGGCTTGGTGGCAACAACCGACGGTGGGGGAGGGGGAGCCTGCATGGTTGCGCTTTTAACAACGGCTTGCTGATTTATAGCAATCTGAGGCCGTGGTTTAAGCCTTTGCTCTGTCAGCAAAAAGCCACAACGGTTGCAAACGGTAGCTCTTTTTTTAACTTCATTACGACAACGGTTGCAAAACGGCATATAATAACCTCACTTAGAATTTAAACCAAACAGCCCTTTACGGCCTTTTCAATCTCATCCCTATATTTAGATAAGGTGGAGTTGCACCAGGTGTTACCCTCTTTGCAAATCTCGTCAAGCTCATTTAGGGTTACGAGCTTTACCTCAGCCACCTCATCGCTCTGCAGGGTGAGCCTGTCGGGGTCAATATCGACCAACATCATATAGGTATCAACAAAGCGATGCTTTGCCTTGCTGCTGCCAAGCAAAATAAGGTCTTGCTCGCTTGCTGTTACACCAATCTCTTCTTTAAGCTCGCGCACAGCACCACCACGGCTTGACTCACCTGCCAGCACCGACCCACTGGTGAATTCCCAAAAGTTGGGGCAATTGCGTTTTAGTGGGGAGCGACGGTCAATGAGCAAACGCCCGTCTTTGTTAATAAGCACAATATCGACCACAAGGTGAAATTGACCGCTTTTTAACTGCCGACCTCGTTTGTGAAGCTGACCTGTGGGGTTGCAATTTGAATCATAAACATCCCAAAATTCAGGCATAAAAATCAATCCTTTACTTATCTATCATTTTAGCAGAATAAAGAGGCGATTGCAATAAAAATCTAAATCACAAAAAAAGACCGACTTGCCTTTAGCAAATCGGTCTTAATTTTAATCAAACAAATCCTTAACCTTATCAAAAAAGCTCTTGCCTTGCTTGTGGTTTTTATCGCTGAATGACGCTGCAAAAGCTTTGAGCATCTTCTTTTGCTCACCGGTCAGGTCTTTTGGCACCTCAACAGCAACCTTAACATATTGGTCACCTCTGCCAAACGAACGAAGACGCTGAATGCCTCTGCCCTTTAGCTTATACATGTCACCCGACTGAGTGCCCTCACGAATTTTAAGATTAATCTTTCCATCAATGGTGGGCACGTTGATTTCAGCACCCAATGCAGCCTGAGGATAGGTGATAGGCACCTCAATATAAACGTCGTAGCCTCTGCGCTCAAAAATAGCGTGGGGGCGTATGTTGATAATAACGTGCAAATCACCTGCGGGGCCGCCGTTAAAGCCGGTGTCACCTGCGCCGGGTATGTTGATTGCCTGACCGTCGTCAATACCTGCAGG
>JAZRMJ010000063.1:0-14296 GCA_045647445.1 Acutalibacteraceae bacterium
TTTTGTTATGCCTAGAAAATATGAAAAAGCAAGTGAACTTCTGCCAATCATCAAAGAGCTAACATCGCAAGGGAAAACGCAACAACAAATAGCCGATGAACTTGGTTTGGCAGATAAAAGGGTTGTTTGGAACCTGTTGTATCGAGAACGACAAAAAGCAATACAAGGTGTATTGTATTTATCGGTCATTAGAGATTTGTATGACAACAGTATTGTCGCTTGCAAGACGGGAACGGAACAAAATGTAAATCTGGTTTTAAGCACAATCAAAGACGCCAAGCGTAAAGAAAAAGTCACTGCAGAGGTGCAACTCCACAGTGACCAAGGCTTTCAGCATACCTCACAAGCGTACTTCAAGCTAACACAATCATACGGCATTACTCCGTCAATGTCAAGACGTGGCATTCCTTATGACAACGCTTTGGCAGAAAATTTCTTTTCAATTCTCAAAACTGAGTGTATATACCGAGTAAAACTTCAAACCTATGAGGAGGCTCGTCTACTCATAGGTGAGTACATCCATTTCTACAATAACGAACGTATCCAATTAAAAACAAAACTGACTCCATTTGAAAAACGGAATCAGTTGGTTGCTTAATTTCTTATAATTCTACTTTAGAACTCTTTTTTGTACTGTCTGCACAATTTGGGGCGGTTCAAACAACCCTTAGCTCTTTTAGTTTAGATAAATTACTCTTGTTCGTCTTCGTCCTCATCGAGCTCAAACTCGATTTCGGTTTTGCAGTTGGGGCATTTGATGCTGCCTTCGCTGAGCATCTCTTCGTCGAGAATGATATTGTCGTGGCACTCAGGGCACTCTACTTCGAAAAACTGCTCGTCATCATCGTAGTAGTACTCATCATCGTCATCCCAATCCTCATCGTCATCCTCGTCGTATTCTTCGTAGAAGTCATCTTCGAGCATTGCGAGATCCTCGTCAACAGCGTCGAGCTGCTCAGTGAGAGCTACAACCTCGTCTTCAAGATCGCTGACGGTCAGAGCCATATCGTCGATAACGTCGATAAGAGCGAGAATGAGCTTGCCGGTCTTATCAGAACCGTTAATCTCCATGCCCTCGGCAAGACCCTTGATGTAGGAAGCCTTTTCGGTCAAATTCATAATCATACCATCCTTTCGAATTATGCGCGCTCCATATACTCACCGGTACGGGTGTCGATACGGATCTTTTCGCCTTCGTTGATAAAGAGGGGTACGCGAACCTCAGCACCGGTCTCTACGGTTGCGGGCTTGGTGGTGTTGGTAGCAGTATCGCCCTTAACACCTGGTTCGGTGTGGGTAACCTCGAGCTCAACAAATGTGGGGGGCTCTACGCCGAATACCTGACCCTTGTAAGAAAGGATGCGGCAAATCATGTTTTCCTTAACGAACTTAAAGTTGTCGCTAAGTTCGCTCTCGTTAACGGGAACGAGCTCGTAGCTTTCGGGATCCATGAAGAAGTAAAGACCACCATCGGAGTAAGAATACTCCATATCCTTGCGCTCTACAAATGCAGTGGGGAACTTGTCGTTAGGGTTGAAAGTCTTTTCAACAACGCTACCTGCAATAACGTTGCGAATCTTGGTGCGTACGAATGCAGCGCCCTTGCCGGGTTTTACATGCTGGAATTCGATGATCTGATAAACGTTGCCGTCCATCTCGAAGGTAACACCGTTACGAAAATCGCCTGCTGAAATCATTTTATTGTCTCCGTTTCTCCGGCGGGAGGCAAATGCGCAACCTATCTTTCGCTCGCCGGTGCGACAGATAGGTTTAGTTTGCACAAAACCCCATAATTTATTATTTTACCCAATCTATTCTATTACATATAGCAAGATATTTCAAGCACTTTTTAACATTTTCACACAATTATAAGCTCTTTAGAGGCTTTTGTGAGGTTTTTGCTGCCATTATCGGTCACCAACACCATGTCTTCTATTCTGACACCGAAGCGTGTGGGCAGATAAATGCCCGGTTCGATGGTGACAATATTGCCAATTCGCAAAATATCGGCGCTTTTTGGTGAGAGGCTTGGCGCTTCATGTATCTCATAGCCGACACCGTGGCCTGTTGAGTGGGTAAAATATTCTCCGTAGCCGCTCGATGAGATAACATCTCTAGCCGACTTATCAACAAGAGCGCATTCGATATTGTTTTTGACAGCCTCAATGGCTTTTAGCTGAGCCTTGAGCACCGTATCATATACCTTTTTCATCTCGTCTGATACGTAGCCGACGGCAATGGTGCGTGTCATATCGCTATGGCAGCCGTTTATAACTGCGCCGAAATCCATAGTGACAAAGTCGCCTGCTTCGATCCTTTTGGCTGTTGGCACACCATGGGGCACGCTCGAGTTTTTGCCCGAAACGGCTATGGTATCAAAGGACATGCGCTCTGCCCCGTTTCGTCTCATTATATATTCGAGCTCAGCGGCAATCTCAATATCGGTCACGCCCTCACGGATAAAACCGAGAATATGCTCAAAAGCCTTTTCGGCAATACGCTGTGCCATAACAATCGACTCTATCTCACTTTCGGTTTTGACCGACCTT
Organism: Acutalibacteraceae bacterium; assembly: GCA_045647445.1. Classification (GTDB taxonomy): domain Bacteria; phylum Bacillota; class Clostridia; order Oscillospirales; family Acutalibacteraceae; genus RGIG2206. The sequence goes on from JAZRMJ010000063.1 coordinate 2,550, forward strand.
TGAGTGGTTAGCGCTTTATCAATAGCATCGGTGGGGTCGATGCTAAAATCAGATAATTTTGAGCGAAGCCGCTCAAGCTCTGCAACGGTGACGGAGTTTGAAACAGCGACCATTTTTGACCCATCGAGCAGCTCGATTATTTGGTTGGTCAAGTCTTTTTGAAGAATGACCTTAACATCGCTGAGATTCTCTGCTGCCTCATAGTAGCGAGCATCGATAATAAAATAGGCATCGGCTTTGGTTATAACGAGGGTGCCTGCATCATCCGACTCAAAGCCTGTTAAATAGCGCTTTGAAACGGGGTCGGTTATGATGATGGCATCAAGCCCCCCGACCGAATCAAGCAACTTTAAATGGTTATTATTCATCGCAAAGAGCCTTCACAGCGAGGATATAGCTTTGCTCACCGAAGCCACAGATAACGCCCTTGCAGACAGCTGAAATGACCGAGGTGTGGCGAAACTCCTCACGAGCATGGACGTTTGACATATGCACCTCAATAAAGGGCTTGTTGACAGCGCTGATAGCATCTCTGATTGCGTAGGAGTAGTGGGTGTAGGCTCCTGCGTTGATAACACAGCCGTCGAATTTATCCATAACCGAATGGATGGCATCTATGATTTCGCCCTCGCAGTTAGACTGAAAAAACTCACACTCTGCGCCGTTTGCTTTTGCATAGGCCAAAATATCGGCATTTATATCGCTAAGGGTGCGACTGCCATAGATGGTAGGCTCGCGTTTGCCTAGCAGATTTAGGTTTGGGCCGTTAATTATTAAAAGCTTTTTCATAATCTTATTCCCCCAATGAAAGGTAATAATCTTTCATCTGACGGGCATCCTCAGCTTGGGTGCCTGCAGATTCGCAAATAATGGTTGGGCTGCATCCTCTAGCGTGAGTTATCTCCATAAGATACTCATAGGATGGGCCGTATTGATTATCAGAGAATGTGAGGTGCCTTACCTCACCACCTGCGCTATACTCGATTTTTGAGAAATGGGAGTGATACATTCTCATTCTCTCGGTGCCGATTGAGTTTTGCATGGTGTTGAATATGCGCTCAAAATCCTCCTTTGTGGCAAGGCCACCGAGGGTGCGAGCATTGAGGTGACCAAAATCGATGCAGGGGATTACCCTCTCATCGACGGCACAAAATCGCATTATCTCATCAAGGTCACCGAGCTGATTTATCTTGCCCATAGTTTCGGGGCATAGGGTGATATGGCCGAGGCCTGCCTCATCGAGGGCATCAATCGCTCTCTTGAAGGTAGATATTGCTAGGCTGACGGCATCCTCCCTGAGCATTTTGCCTTTTCCGCCCGGGTGGATTACTACTCTTGTTGCGCCCATCCAGTCGGCTGCTCTGGCGCTCTGAAGGATGTAGTTTATTGAGTTATCGAGCTTTTCGGGCTCGGCTGATGCGAGGGATATATAGTAGGGAGCGTGGAGCGAAAGGGCTATCCCCTTCTCTTTGGCAAGTCTGCCAAACTCACGAGCCTTATCCTCACCAACGTTGACCCCTCTGCCACACTGATATTCGAAGGCATCAAGACCCATTTTAACTATATATTCGGGCATATCAAGGCTTTTTTTAAAGCCCATTGCCGAGAAGCTGTCGGAGGTACCGGCAGGGCCGAATTTTGCAGACATATAATCACTCCGTTTCAGTTATTCTTTTATATTTTGCAAGCATGGGTCGCTCTATGCGCCGACGTAGCTTAAAGGATGCGCCATCCTCGACCTTTATGGGGGTTACGTGGATGGGTTTTAGACCTGCTATGTTAGCCCCCATCATATCGGTAAATAACTGGTCGCCGACGGCTGCAATCTCTTTACGTTTAAGGCCCATGCTTTTAGCCGCTCTGAAAAATCCGAAGGGCAACGGTTTAAGAGCAGTGCTTATAAATTCAAGACCCAGCTTATTAGCAAAGGGCTCAACCCTTTTAGCTCTTGCGTTTGATACCATCATGAGCTTGATACCTGACTGACGCATTTGGCTCAGCCAATCCTCAACACCCTCGTAGGGTATTTGAGAATGGTGCTCAGAAAGGGTATTGTCGGCATCGAGGGCTAAAGCCTTGATGCCTGATGCTTTTAAAAATTCAGGTGTGATTTGAGTCACACGATAAAACATTTTAAAGGGTTTAAATAAAGCCACGAGTTTTCCTCCCGCAGATAATACTATTTTAATATTATACACCCTTATTATCTGTTTGTAAATGCAAAAAAAGCATTGCGCTAAACCCTGCAATGCTTTTTTGGTTCTTTAGTATTCGCTTTTTATGTTGCGCGGCACAAAGTCAAAGCCCATCAGCCGCATCATGCGAAATCAGCGGAACTTGCGCTTGCGAGCAGCCTCTGACTTCTTCTTACGTCTGACGGAAGGCTTCTCATAGTGCTCTCTCTTACGAACCTCTTGGATGACACCATCTCTTTGTGTGGCTCTCTTGAACCTACGCAGAGCATTCTCGAGGCTTTCGTTCTCTTTTAAACGCACCTGACTCATCTAAATTCCCTCCCTCCGGATAAAGCGAAGGTTCGGGGCACAAAACACCCGAAACTTACATATACGCTTAATTATACAATCGAAAAGAGCCGATTGTCAAGAGTATTTATTGATTTAATTGGTTTTTTTGATAAAAAATTCGCAAAACTGCCTCTTTATACTCCTTTTTGCCACAAACCTGACTGATAACCTTGGGCAGCATATTGGAAGATATACGGGTCGGCAGACCTAATTCGGTGCAAAGCTTTACCCTAAGCCGGGCAGAATTTGGCGCACCGTAGAAGCCGTCATCAAACATCATAAGCTTTGTGACGGGGTCGTTATCGGGTCGAGCCTCACCTATCACGCCTGCTGCTGACAAAGCGTCGGTAATAATCTGCTCGCTAAGGCCCTCAACGCCCAGCAGACCGTCGGACGAGGTTTTGGCCTTTCTGCGCTCACGCCCCCCTATTTCGGGCACATAAACATGAGTGACCTCACCCTCTTTGACGGCATCGGATAAAAAGTTGCGAATGATAAAGCCTGCGCTATCCGAATCGGTCATGAGGATTATACCTCTCTTTTTTGCCATAAGACGAATGAGCTCAAGCTTTTGCTTATCTTTAAACACACCGAAACCGTCGGTAACGATTATAAGCGCATCGATAAAATTTGAAAGCTTAATCTTATCATACTTGCCCTCTACAACCACTGCCTGTCGCAAGCTAATCATAACTGCGCCCCCATAACGGTGCGCACAAGCTCAACTATGGTGCGCTCAATGAGCACCTGAGGCTCGGTGCGTGAGGTTTTAAGGGATAGGTCGGCTGAGCGAATTATCTCGAGCGCCTTTTGAGCTGAGCGCTGTGACATTCTGCGACCCGTTTGGGCTGCTTTGCGCAATCTGAAGGCAGTTTTGCCATAACCGAAGCGCTCTGCGAGGGTATCGGTTCTAAGGCCCTCTGCTTCACCGAGCTTGACACGGTAGATATCAACAAAGGCACCCGATAACGCACCCAGCATAAGTAGAGGGTCGGTGCGAAGTTCAAAAAGGTCGGAGCATATAGCCATTGCCTGGTCGCAGTTGCCTGAGCACACGGCATCGGCCAGTGCAAAGCAGGAGGCTTCGGCTGTACGGGTGCAGATAAGCTCAACATCTTTAATGGTTACTGCCGAGCCATCGCCTACGTAATCGCAAAGCTTATCGACTTCGTTAAGCAAATTCTCGAGACTGTCGCCACATCGCTCAACGATACCTCTGGCTATTGTAGGCTGAAGGTTTATGCTTCTGCGCGACGCTCTGCGACAAAGGGCATCAATAAGCTCCTTTTCGCTTTTGCGCTCAAATTTAACGGTAACTGCCTTTTTAGTCAAGGTCGAAAGCAACGCCTTGCCTTTGTCGGATTTTGGCTTTGGCAGAGCCGATTCATAGCTAAAAACAAGCACGCAACGCTCATTGGGTTGGCTTAAAACAGCTTCTAATTGCTTTTGCTGCAAATCACTGACTGCTCCAAATTGGTAGTCGCTGACTACTACACACGAATATTCACTCATCATGGGGATGGCATCGGCTGCTGAAACGATATCATCGGTTGAGGCTGAGCCATCAAGACGGTGCACGTTTATATCGGCAAAGTCGGTTACTGCAGCAGAAATGAGTCTCTCTAAATAGACTCGCTTTAGATAATCCTCTTGGCCGTAAAAAAGATAAATGGGCGCAAACGACCCATCCTTTATTGCTTTTGCCAAATCTTTTTCGTTAATTTCAGGCATGGTTGCGCCCCCTTTTTATTCTGAAATAAGGCCAAAAACTCGGTTTAGCCTAAAGTTAAACCTATCACTTTTGCTATTATATACCTTTTTGCTGTCGATGGCAAGTGCCTTTGAAACAGGATGCATTATCCACACCCTTGCATCACCCATTGCTCTGCCCCTGCAGAGGATATAATCAAACTGACCCTTGCCTGTCAAATCGGCAGTATCATCAGCTATAGCAAGGGTCATAAAGCCCGCCTTTATGACGGCATAATCATCATAAACCGTCAGCTTTAGTCCACTGCTGAGGGTGATATGGGTGCCGTTGTTATCAAAGATCAGGATGCTGTCGGTCGATGAGGGCTGACTCTTTTTTGGCACAACAACCACCTCGGGCTCATAAAGGCCTACTAACGAGGTGACCTTGCTTTTTTCGATTTTATGAAGATCGAGCACATCCACCCTTTTTATGCCACGCGAGGCTAGGGCTACGCTGAGGGTTGAACTATCGCTTAAAGCATCGTCATCACCGAGCACAATGGTTTGACCTTGATAGGTAACGACCGTGCAGCCCTTTGACACTGCAACAACTGTTAGCTCCAGGCTGTTTATAAGGCTTACAGAAACAGTCAGCACTGTAACGATGCAGATGGTAATTGTAAGCGCTTTGCGCACCCATCTTTTGCGAGTGATGGTTATTACTGCCACAATTAAAGCGATAAGGCAAATGCTCATTAATATTAAATAGCGTGATATAAAAACAGATGAAAACGGCATGCTCGACATTAAACGAACCAACAAAATGCAGATATCGGCTGAGCTTTTGCAAACGAAAACTGCAATATAGGTTAGTGGCATTAAAAAGCCTGCAAGTGAGGATAGCACCATAATCATGCCAAAATAGATTACGGCGCTTGCCACCCACATGAGGGTTACGTTGGCTATAATCGAAAAGGGCGTAAGGGTTTTGAAATACATTACGCTATATGGCAAAACCATTAGCCGAGCCGAAACGGTGACCATAAACACACTTAAAATAGTTTTAACGCCGTGGCGAATTCTTTTTTTGCTCAAATAATTGCGAACAATCGGGTGGATAATGACTATGCCTGCCGTTGCAAAATAGGATAGCTGAAAGCTGACGCTTGTTGCAACTTGGGGCCACAAAAGGCAAACGATTATTGCTGTAAGACCTAAATTGTTAATAGGGCGAGAATCATACATCATAACCTTGCTGATTATAAAAAGGGTTGAGCACACGCCCGCTCTGATAACCGATGGACCAAAGCCTGATAACGCTCCATAAATGATTATCGGCAATAGCATCAAAAGCAAATTCCATCGGCGATTGATGCCATGAGGCAAAAAGAGCAAAAACAGGGTAACGACAATGGTCATATGCAGGCCAGAGATAACTATCATATGGGATAGACCCACGGCATTAAAGGACGCTCGGGTTTTTATTGTCATTTCGGATGCGTCACCGAGCAAAATACCTTTAACCAGCGCATTTGTATCACCCTCAAGATAACGGTCAACGCAAGCTGAGGTGTATCGCCTTGTTGCAGAGAGCATTGCTCTGACCCCGAAGCCCTTGCCATCATAAAAGCTCGCACTGTCTTTATAAGGCGTTGCAACGATATCGGCATGCTTTGCGTTGTTTTTTAGGTCGCTAAAGGTCACGCAGCCTTTAAAGCGATCATAGACCCTGCCGCCAAGGTCATCGGCTGAGGTTAAAAGCAGGTCATATTTTTGCTTTGCATCTACCCTGATAACATAAAGATAGCTATCACCTGAGAGTGGCATATCGATAACCGTGCCCTCGATAAGTGAAGTGGTACCGTATAGGTTCCCGACTGCATTTGATTTTTGACGCTCCTTGAATGAAAAGCCGAGCAATGAAATTCCACACAAAATGAGCGTTATAACCGATAAAGCGAGAAGCTGTAAACCTCGTTTTTGCTTTATAACATAAAGATATAGCAAGATAGCTACACCAATCAACAATAAAGCAACGCCCACAGCCGTTACCCCGATATATCCAAACGACGTGACAGCTGTGAGCGTAAATAACATTGATAAACCTATTACGGCAATACCGTTGCCCCTCACTTAAAAAAGAGCGGAATGCTACCAAGAACAATGATATCATCACGCTCTATGGCATCACCCTCTGCGAGAACTGCACAGCAGGCTGCCTCTTTGGCTCCTGCCCTGCTTATAAGCTCTCTGACAGCAGCGATTGACTCACCGGTCGATATTACGTCATCAACGATGAGCACACGCTTATCTTTAATCATAGAGCATTCATCCTCACCGAGGTAAAGAGTTTGCTCCTTTTGAGTGGTTATTGAACGAACGCTGATCTTGAGAGGCTCACCCATATAGACCTTAACGCCCTTGCGAGCCACCAAATAGGGTTTGCCGCTTTGACGAGCCATCTCATAAGCAAGAGGGATGCTTTTTGCTTCGGGGGTGATAATATAGTCAAACTCGGGCACCTTTTTGAGCAGACCTTCGGCTGCTGCAACGGTTATCTCAACATCACCAAAGAGTATAAAAGCTGCAATGTCAAGCTTATCGCTGACTGAATAAAGCTTGAGCTCTCGCTCAACACCTTCAATATTAATCTTATATACGTCTCTCATAACACTTATATCCCCTTTTTTAAATATATCAGCCGGGAGGCCAAGCAAGGTTGCGACGAGCAAGCAAGTGAAAATGAATGTGACCGACCGTTTGACCACCATCTTCACCACAGTTGTTGACAACTCTGAAGCCCTTTTCGAGCTTTTGCTCAGCAGCAATTTTGGCAATAGCCTCAAAAACTGCAGCGATATCAGCGCTGTTAGAGCTGTCAATCATATCGGCGCCACTAATATGGCGACGGGGAATGACAATCGCGTGGAATGGGGCTTGAGGATCGATATCGGCAAAGGCATAAACCTTGTCGTCGGAATAAATCGGGGTTGAGGGTATTTCGCCTGCGAGAATCTTACAAAACAGACAATCCATCTCTTAATCCTCCTTTAAATTAGCCGATAAGATTTGAAACTATATCGTTAAGGGCTGAAAGAGCCTCATCTACCTTTGAGGTATCCTTGCCGCCTGCCATAGCCATGTCAGGCTTGCCGCCACCGTTACCACCGGCAATCTTAGCAACCTCGCGCACGATGTTGCCTGCATGAGCACCGGCTGCAATAGCCTGCTTGCCGCATGCTGCTGCAAAGGTGACCTTATCGCCGTTGACGTCGGCAAGAACAAGAACTACATCCTGATACTTATCTTTAACAACGTCGCAGGCTGCTCTCATATCTCCACCCCAGAAGATAGAAGCTACAACCTTAACGTCACCGATAATGGCTGCATTAGAGATAAGGGTGTCGAACTTGCCTGATGCAAGCTGGGTGTTAAGTCGGTCAATCTCTGAATCCTTCTGCTTTGAATCGGCAAGAATAGCAGTGATTCTGTCAGCAAGCTCGTCGGCTCTGCTGACCTTAGCGGCTGATACTGCCTGAGCGAGAAGGGTGTCGGTATTTCTGATGAGCTTAATAAGGCCTGCACCGGTGACAGCCTCGATACGGCGCACACCTGCAGCTACAGAGCCCTCGGATACGATACGGAAAAGGCCAAGCTTTGAAGTGCTGTCAACATGGGTGCCACCACAAAGCTCGATTGAATAGCCATCGGCATCAACTACTCGAACGGTATCGCCATATTTTTCGCCAAAGAGAGCCATTGCGCCCATTTTGCGAGCCTCGTCGATAGCCATTTCGGTCATAGAAACCTGAGCAGATGAGAGAATTGCATTGTTAACAAGCTCTTCAACGGCTGCAATTTCATCTGAGGTCATTGCAGAGAAGTGGGTAAAGTCGAAGCGAACGCTATCGGCAGTAACAAGCTGACCTGCCTGCTCAACGTGGGTGCCGAGCACCTTGCGAAGTGAAGCCTGAAGCAGGTGAGCTGCAGTATGGTTGCGCATGATAGAGAGGCGACGCTCCTTATCAACCTCGGCAGTAGCTGAGCTACCCTCGGTAACGGTGCCCTCTATAACCTCACCGATATGCATATAAACGCCCTCGTTGGTCTTTTGGGTGTCGCAAACCTTAATCTTAAAGCCGTTGCCCATGATAACACCACTATCACCAACCTGACCACCACTTTCGGCATAGAAAACGGTGCTGTCAAGAGCGACAACTACCTTTTGACCCTCGTTGGCGGCAACGGTAAGCTCATCATCACAAGCGATTTTAAGCACCTTAGCATCACAAGCAAAATCGGTGTAGCCCTTAAACTGAGTAGCAGTTACATCGGCAAAAAGGTTTTGGTCGCCCTTCCAAGCATCGGCACCTGCATTCTTGCGAGCAGCACGGGTATCTTTACGGTAGCGATCATAAATCTCTCTAAACCCTTCAACGTCAACCTCAACGCCACGGTCAGCCAAAATCTCAACGGTCAAATCGATGGGGAAGCCATAGGTATCCTGAAGCTTGAATGCCTCTTCGCCTGAGAGCTTGCCGCCACCGTTTTCGACAAAGGAGTCGAGTATCTGCATGCCCTGATCAACGGTACGGCCGAAAGCCTCCTCCTCAACAGAGATAACCTTGGTGATAAGCTCCTGTTTCTCACGAAGCTCGGGATATGCTCCCTCGTTTTCGGTGATAACGGTTTCGACAACCTCGGTGAGGAAGGGGCGATTAACGCCGAGCAAGCGACCATGCCTTGCTGCACGGCGAAGCAAACGGCGAAGAACGTAGCCACGGCCGTTGTTTGAAGGCATAACGCCATCGCCAATCATAAATACGGTTGAACGGATATGGTCGGTAACAACACGCAAAGAAACATCCTTCTTAGCGTCGGTCTTATATTCTACACCACAGATACGACTGATATGCTTCATGATGTTTTGAACGGTATCGACCTCAAAGAGGTTTTCAACATCCTGCATGACACAAGCAAGTCGCTCAAGGCCCATGCCGGTATCAATATTCTTTTGAGCAAGCTCGGTGTAGTTACCGTGACCGTCGTTATTAAACTGTGAGAAAACATTGTTCCAAACCTCGATAAAGCGATCGCAATCGCAACCGACCTTGCAATCGGGTTTGCCGCAACCACGGCTTACGCCACGGTCAAAGTAAATCTCAGAGCAGGGGCCGCAGGGGCCTGAGCCATGCTCCCAGAAGTTATCCTCTTTGCCCATTCTGACCATGTGAGAGGGGTCAACACCAATCTCTTTAGTCCAGATATCCCAGGTCTCGTCATCTTCAAGATAAACGGATACATAGAGCAAATCCTCGGGAATTTCCATTGTTTTGGTTAAAAACTCCCATGCCCATGCAGTGGCTTCTTTCTTAAAGTAGTCACCGAATGAGAAGTTGCCCAGCATCTCAAAGAAGGTGCCGTGACGGGCAGTGTGGCCTACACGCTCGATATCGGGGGTGCGAATACACTTTTGGCAGGTGGTAACTCTGTTGCGAGGGGGAGTTACCTCGCCTGTGAAGAATTTCTTCATAGGTGCCATGCCTGAGTTGATGAGCAAAAGGCTATTGTCGTTATTGGGAATAAGTGAGTAGCTGGGCAGACGAAGATGCTCTTTCGATTCGAAGAATGAAAGATACTTCTCTCTGCACTCGTTAAGCGATGTCCATTTCATTTTATTTTCCTCCATACAAAATAATAAACTCCGCCCCTGAAAATAGGGACGGAGTTAACCGCGGTACCACCCTGATTGCTACGAAAAACGCAGCCTCTCTAGGCTCCTTTAACGCAGGAGTATCGCCACCCTCATTTCGGGTGGTGGCTCAAAAGCCGGCTCAGCACAGACCCTACAGGCGTATCACACCAACCTCGCCCTCTCTTTAGCAGCGGTAAATGCATTTTGCTTTATCATAGCCAAAAGTTATATTAACATTTACATTATATCTATTTAAGCCGTTTTGTCAAGTGCTTTATTAAAGCTCAGCGAGCATATCGCAAACCGATTTAAAGATGGGGGCACAGTCGGATGAGCCTGACACTCCGTCTTCACACAAAACGACGATGGTGTAGCCCTGCCAAAAGCCTGCAAACCACGATTGGGTGACCCTTTTGCCGTCGATTATCCACCCGGTTTCGGCTGTAGCAGTTTTGCCGCCTGCAACGCCAAAATTTGGTTTTGCCGAAACGCCCGTGCCATCCTCGACCACCGATTGCATCATAAGTTTAAGTTCTGAGCAGACAGACTCTGCTATAGCTCTGCGTGGGGTTGGGGTTTTATTGGGTGTAAGAGTTTTGCCGTCGGTTGCTCCTTCAATCAGGGTAGGTGTGACCAACATACCACCGTTATCGATAACTGCTGTCATGACTGCTATATGGAGTGGGGTGAGCATTAAATCACCCTGACCAAAGGATAGGTTTGCGAGGGCTGAGGGCTGAGAGGACAACACCCTTCTGCTCGGCAATGACCCTGTAGGGGTGGTTATTCCATCTGCGAGAGAATATGCTCGGTTAAAGCCAAAGCGTATGCAGGTATCAAACAGAGGCTCTGCCCCTACCCTTTTGCCAAGCTCAATAAAATAGCAGTTGCAGGATTGTGCGAGCGCCTCAGTCATATTGAGGGTGCCGTGACCTGTCAGCTTATGGCAGTTAAATCGGTCGCTCGATAGGCTTATTTGACCCAAACAATCAAAGGTTAAGGTTTTATCGACCCCCTCTTTAAGGGCTGATGCCACCACGCAGGGTTTAAAGGCCGAGCCGACGTTATATAACGAGAGGGCTCGGTTAATCAGAGGTGCATCGGCTGAGTTAAGGCTTTGGGCTATATTGTTTGGTGCAAAATCGGGGAAGCTTGCAAGGCCCTTTATTTTGCCTGTTGAGGATTGCATAACTATAATTGCGCCCTTTTTGAGGGTCGCTTTTTGTGATTCAACAATGCGCTGAACAGATGAGTCGATGGTCAGCACTACCCCATTATTTTGACTTGGCGCGCCCTCTATTTTGGCAGCGAGACCCGATAGCGGTCGGCCGTTGGCATCGATGGTGTAGGTGACCTTGAGTGGGGATTTTGATTTTAGCAAATCATTGTAGGCTTTTTGAATGCCGACCACTCCCTCACCCTCTGAGTTAAGATAGCCTATAACATGGGGCGCAAGCTGATTTGATGTGCTTTGGACGCTTATCTCAAAAACGGCTGCCGAGTCGCACTCAAAATTCATTGGCACGTCGGCTAACACAGGTCTGCCCGATTTAAGCCTCTCAAGGATTGGCTGAGCCTTATCGCCCAGCTGGGCGGTGACGGCTGTAACAGTTTTGACGGTGGGGGGCAGCACGGCAACCGTTTTTTTGACGGTGTTGGTGAGTGGTCGCATATTGCAATCATAGATGGTGCCACGAGGGGTGGTGACGATCACCGAATAGCTATTTTGATTTAATGCCGTTTGCTTTGCACCCTCTGTTGCTGTAAAATAGGTCTTAACTGTTGCAGTAGCCAGCATGAGATTTATGGCAATGATAACTGCAAGCATTCTTTTT
>JAZRMJ010000064.1:0-1714 GCA_045647445.1 Acutalibacteraceae bacterium
GGCACTCAAACTGCTGTTTGCCTTCCTGACCATACCAGTTACCATCGGTAAACAGGATAGCGGTCATCTTGTGGGTGCCATGATCGCAATCGATTGTGGTCTTAGTCTGCGGAATTTTGATCTCGTCGCCTACATAAACGGAGGTATCTTCAGGCAGTTTAAAAGTAGGAACACCTGAAGAGGTGTATTCACCGGTGGGAGCAAGGGTTACGGTCTTAGATACATATACATAGCCGGGCTCCTCGGGATCTACGGGAGGATCAACGGGCTCCTCGGGATCTACGGGAGGATCAACGGGCTCCTCGGGGTTGACGTTATGATCGGGAGTCTCTTCAACAGTGAAGGTGATAAGGGGCACACTGCAATCGATAGTGCCGCCTGCTACGGTGTCATAAAGGGTGATTGCATAGAGGGTTACAGAACCGGTCTTATCGGTAACGTAGCCTGCACCATTGTTGGGCTGGAAGAAGCCACCCCAGTTACCGGTGGGAGATGCATTGATAAGGTTACCCTTCTTAGTAACAGTTTCGCCGGTTTCGCTGTTGGTAGTTTCAAAGGTGATATCGTTGCCGTTGCCGAACTTAACAGTATCGCTCTTATAGATGGTAACGCCATCGGGCACCTTATACCAAGCACCTGAGGTGGGATTGGGAAGGCGCTCAAGAACAACGGTCTTGGGCAGATAACGGTTGGGATCGGGAAGGATTTCGCCGTCATAGGTGCCGTTAGCAAGAAGCTTGATAGTTGAAAGTGCAGTTATACGATAGTTATCGGCATATTTAAAGGTAACGGTGCCGTAGTTTTTAGCTTCGTAACCATCAACAGTAGCAGTGATAACTTCTTCTTCGCCACGATATAAGGTAACAGCGCCATTCTTGTTAACAAAGCGATAGTTTACCTTGTCAGCAAGACCTGAGCCACTTGCAGTAGCGATAGTGGTGCCGTTATATTTAAGGGTGATAGAATCGAGGTTTGCACCATCTGCAGTGCCACCCTCAACAGTACGACCGATTTTGAGCTCGAATCCATCGAGGGTTGCAGAAACAAATGCACCGGTCTGGTCGGGATTAGACCACTTCTCAGCGGTGTGGCTGAAGGAGAGGTCATAATCGTTTGTGAATACAACGTCAAAATATTCCTTAGTCTTGGTGGTATCAGACCACTGAGAGCTGTAGGAAGTAGCGTCGTTAATAACATGCTTATCAACGATTTCGATGATTTCTTCACCTGATACGGTGTTGATGATAAGGTCATCGAATCTGACAACACGAGAGTTGCCTGATACACCGAAAACGAATTTGCCGGTGTAGGTGATAGCATCGTCAAATGCTTCGATAGTCTTGGTTTCTTCGCCAACAGTTGCAGCCAGAGAAAGCTCACCTGTCTCCATTACACGAAGGGTAAGGCTGATGGTCTTATTAAGAAGAGCAGACAAATCGCTGTAGTTGATGGTGCCAAGGGTGCTTGAGCCATCAACAAGTGAAATTGCCAAAGAATTGTTGCCCTCGTTGAAAGCTACCTTATAACCACCAATGGTAACATAGGATTTTGCACCCATGTTGAGGTTTTCTGCATTACCGTCGGTGAGGAATCTGAACTCTGCCTGATAAGACTTGGGCAGGGTGTAGTCGTTTTTGGTGGTTACGTCTGCAGTGCCCGAGAAGGCGAAACGGAGCTTGCCACTCTCAATTTGGGGGATTGCCCATGAATCGCT
>JAZRMJ010000065.1:0-1088 GCA_045647445.1 Acutalibacteraceae bacterium
GTTAGCCATAGCCAAACGTGCACGCCACTGCTGCCAGCCTGCGCCATAGAGGTCGCTTTCGGGCTGAAAGACAATCAAAAAGCGTTCTTTTTGCATATCGTTCATAATACCAAACCAAACTATCGGAGCGGCGGCGGCAAGTGTAGCAAAAGCCCCGATAAAATAGCGCAGTTTGATTCCGGCGGCGAACATCATGGTTATAAACATAACCGCCAGCACCAATGACGTACCGTCGTCACCCTGAAGGTGGATAAGCAGTATCGGCACCGCACCGTGCACACACAGCAAAAAGATATTGCCAAATCGGTTAACCTTATCTTCAATCGAGCCGACATGCTTAGCGAAGGTGATAACAAAGGCAATTTTGAGCAGCTCACTCGGCTGAAAGGACATATTGCCGGGCAATCTCAGCCAAGCCTTATCGTCGGTGCCGACAGGAGCATAACCGAAGAAGAAGGTCAGTCCCACCAACAGCAGAGCGATAGCCGCCCATAGCGGATAAAGCTTCAACAGTCTCTCATAGCTTGCAATCTTAGACACAATTGCCGCAAGCACAATACCGATGGTGATGGCGAGCAGTTGAACAAAAAAGAGGCGACTGCTGCCCGTGAAGAGAGTGGCGGATAAAATAATAAACGCGCCATACAGCGAAGCAAACAGACAGGATGAAAGCAAAATCTTATCGGTTTCACGGATGTAGTCAGCGAATTTGCTCCATAATCTTAACACGGTCAGCACCTCCTTTTTGAAAATTGACAGGTTATGATGATATATTATAAATTATTATTTAAATAAGTTCAAGTAGGTACTTTAAATAAGCAAAAATATGTGATACAATAATACAAAGAAATGCTAAAAATGGTATTTGACCGACCGAGTCGGTCAATTTTCGAGGTCGGAGTTGTAAAGATGAACCGTTTTTTTACCCACAACGAGAGCGAGACCGAAGCACTCGCTCAAAAAATAGGCGCTGTCATATCCCCCTGCGTTATTGCGATGACGGGTGACCTCGGTGCAGGCAAAACGGCCTTTACACGAGGCCTTGCCAGGGGCCTCGGCTATGACGCAGAGGTGTCATCTCCCACCTT
>JAZRMJ010000066.1:0-1689 GCA_045647445.1 Acutalibacteraceae bacterium
GCTCAAAGAAAAGGGTAGCTAATTTTTTGCCACGACATTTATCGCTATAAGCAGAGGGATTATTGATAATATCCTCAGCAGTAGCAAGCAGACTATCTATTTCTTCAATGCTGAAATCAAGAATATCTATAAGACTTCTGACCATTTTATTTTACCTCTTTGCCAATCCAGCTTTCGTCAGACGGATTATTGCGAAAAGCAATCAAACGCTGAACGTCATCTGCCTTGATGTAACCTTCATCTGCTGCAACCTGAGCGATAACGTCGAAGTTGGTAAGAGAGACATTTTTAACGTCAGCTGCTGCTAAACGCTCAATACCCTTCTTCATGCCGTAGGTGAAGATGCTGACGATACCGAGAACCTCGGCACCAGCCTCACGAAGAACGTTAACAACCTCAAGAACGCTACCACCGGTAGAAATAAGATCTTCAACAACAACGACCTTTTGACCCTTCTCGAGTTTGCCCTCGATTTGGTTCTGTCTGCCGTGGTCTTTTGCGCCTGAACGAACGTATCCCATGGGAAGACCCATGATATGAGCAGTGATTGCTGCATGAGCGATACCGGCAGTTGAGGTACCCATAAGCACGTCAACATCGGGATAATTCTCTTTAACAAGCTGAGCGAGACCATTCTCAACGTCGGTGCGAACTTCAGGTGCAGTGAGAGTCAATCTGTTATCGCAGTATACAGGGCTCTTAATACCACTGGCCCATGTGAAGGGATCTTCGGGGCGAAAGAATACCGCCTTGATAGAAAGTAAATCTTTTGCAATAAGCTTTTCCATATTTATAACCTCCGTTAATTAGTCTACAAATTCAGCTACACAGCGATTATAAGCTACAACCGGGTCTTCAGCCGCTGTGATAGGACGGCCGACAACGATATAGTCAGAGCCAATCTTTTTAGCCTGCTCAGGAGTCATAACACGCTTCTGATCACCGACATCGCCATCTGCGAAACGAACACCGGGAGTAACGGTGATAAAGTCATTACCACAAACCTCGTGAACCTTACCGGCTTCAAGGGGTGAGCAAACTACACCATCAAGACCTGCTATTTTAGCATTATGAGCATAATGCATAACAACCTTATCGATGGGCTCTTTTATAAGCAAATCGTTGGTCATGCTCTCTTGATCGGTAGAAGTAAGCTGAGTAACAGCAATCAAAAGAGGACGGGTGCCATCAGGTCTAGTGAGGCCTTCAATAGCTGCCTCCATCATACGGATAGTGCCTGATGCATGAAGATTGCAAAGGTCAACATCGAGATTAGAAAGCACGCTCATTGACTTTTTAACAGTGTTAGGAATGTCATGAAGCTTTAGATCTAAAAAAATCTTATGACCACGCTTTTTGATTTCGCGTACAATTTGAGGGCCTTCTGCATAGAAAAGCTCCATACCGATTTTAACAAAAGGTTTAACATCGGTGAACTTGTCAAGAAAATCAAAAACCTGTTCAGCTGATGAAAAATCGCAAGCAATAATTACGTCCTTACCCATTATTTAGCTCCTCCTATAATATCTTCAAGACGGTTGATACCGTATTTGTCCATAACCTCGGGCAAACGCTCAACAATGTCACAGCAGACATAAGGATCGATTAGATTTGCGGCACCCACCTCAACGGCAGTAGCACCTGCAAGCATCATCACAATTACATCCTCAGCGGTGGCAACACCGCCCA
>JAZRMJ010000067.1:0-4474 GCA_045647445.1 Acutalibacteraceae bacterium
CCCTGATGCTGCGCCACGGTCTGAAAAAGATCGATTGCCACAGCTCGGAGATCGTGTTTGTTGGTGACCGCATGGACACCGATATTATTGCCGGTATTGAGTCTAACATCGACACCGTGCTTGTGCTTTCAGGTGTTACTGCTGCAGAAGATATTAACAATTATCCCTATCGCCCGAAATATATTGCCACAGGTATAGCTGAGATTATTGAATGCTTTAAAGAAAACTAATTGGTGATTATATGTTTGACGGCATATATAAATATCTGATTATCATATCGATTATTCTTTTTGTGTTTGGCATATACTCAATTTTTTATCTTAGACTAAGTGACAATTTGTTAGCTCTTATATTCCCTCTTCTCATGCTGGCGTGGGGTATTTATGGCTACTCAAAAGTCAAAAAAGCAGATACAATTGAGAATGGTGAACCAGACCAATCAGATGACGATTAAGCCTTCAATCTAAAAATTCAAGTGTTTTTTGTCGGCATTTAAAATTTATACAAAGTATTCTGACCATCCCTTTCGGTAATACTCCTATTAGAGTATTTATCGGAGGCGATGGTCATTTTTAATAAGGTTGAAATCTGTGGTGTGAACACTGCTGCTTTAAAGGTGCTTAGTGAAGATCAAAAAGAAGAGCTTTTAATAAAAATTAAGAATGGTGATAAATCAGCAAGAGATGAGCTGGTTAACGGCAACCTAAAATTGGTTTTAAGCGTTGTGCAACGTTTCACAGGTAGAGGTGAAAACCTTGATGATTTGTTTCAGGTTGGCTGTATTGGGCTTATAAAGTCGATAGATAATTTTGATATGGGTCATGGAGTCAGATTCTCAACCTACGCAGTTCCGATGATTATAGGCGAAATAAGACGATATTTGCGCGATAATAACTCAGTTAGAGTCTCGCGCTCCATAAAAGATACGGCTTACAGAGCTATGCAGGCAAAGGAGCGACTGATGAACAAGTTTCAGCGTGAGCCAACAATAGAAGAAATAGCAGCTGAGCTTGATATTTCAAAAGAAGAAGCAGTAATCGCTTTAGAGAGCGTCGTTGAGCCTATATCGCTTAATGAACCAATCTATTCAGATGGTGGTGACACAATATACGTTATGGATCAGCTTGGTGACGGAAACGATGAGCGCAACTGGCTTGAAGAAATTGCCTTTAGACAAGCTGTAAGCGAATTATCAGACAGAGAGCGCAGAATACTATCAATGCGATTTATGATGGGACAAACGCAAATGGAGGTTGCTGCTGAAATAGGTATATCGCAAGCGCAGGTTAGCAGACTTGAGAAAACAGCATTAGATAAAATTAAAAAGCAGATATAAAAAATTAGCGTCGCTACTCAAAAGCTTGAATAGCGACGCTTTAATTTTACTTTTTGACGTCTTTGGGGATCTCTTTGTAGAGATTGAAACGAAAGAGCTTCTCTTCGTCTTCGGGGTCGGTGCAACGAATAACAGCTTCTGCTATGCTGCAACCCTGAAGAATAGTTGCAAGACCAACTATCTGGCACAGCTTTGAACGAAGGTTAAGCACATCACCCTCGGGGGTTTCGAGAAAAACATCACCCTTACAGGTGTCAAGAATATTGATAAAATCGATCATATTAACATTATGTAATGCAAAATTATTAATTCCCATAGTTGACCTCCATATTAATTGATTTGCTATATTTTAACACATGAAATTAAATAAGTCAACAATTAACGGCATCTTTAAGTGCGTTAGCCTTATCGGTCTTCTCCCAAGGAAGGTCGATATCGGTTCTGCCGATATGGCCATAAGCTGAAAGCTGACGATAGATAGGACGACGAAGCTCAAAGTTATTGATAATGGCAGAGGGGCGAAGATCAAACACCTTCATAACGGCATCAGATATTTCGCTCTCACTGATTTTAGCAGTGCCAAAGGTATCGACCATAACAGAAACAGGCTGAGCAACACCGATTGCATATGCAAGCTGAACCTCACAGCGAGTAGCAAGGCCTGCGGCAACAATATTTTTAGCAACATAACGAGCGGCATATGCTGCAGAACGGTCAACCTTGGTCGGATCCTTACCGGAGAATGCACCACCACCGTGACGAGCGTAGCCACCGTAGGTATCAACAATTATCTTACGGCCGGTCAAACCGGTATCACCCTGAGGACCACCGATAACAAAACGGCCTGTGGGGTTAACAAGAATCTTTGTGTTTTCATCCATCAAGCTTGCAGGAATAACAGGTTTGATAACATATTCAACCATATCGCTGCGAATCTGCTCAAGCTCAACGCACTCTTTATGCTGGGTAGATACAACAACAGTATCGACTCTAACAGGCTTATCTCCATCATACTCAACGGTAACCTGAGTTTTGCCATCAGGTCTGAGATAGCTGAGGGTGCAATCCTTGCGAACTGCAGTCAATCTGCGAGCTAAGCTGTGAGCGAGCGAAATAGGCAGAGGCATAAACTCGTCTGTTTCGGTGCAAGCGTAGCCAAACATCATGCCCTGGTCACCTGCTCCGTTCTGAAGCTCGGCATCACTGCAACCAATTTTGAGCTCCAAGGAGTTATCAACGCCCATAGCGATATCGGCAGACTGCTCGTCAATTGAGGTCATGATAGCGCAAGTTTTGCCATCAAAGCCACTCTCGGCGCTATCGTAACCGATTTCGCTCAGAGCATCGCGGACGATAGAGGGAATATCAACCTTAGCGGTGGTGGTTATCTCGCCCATTACGGTGACAATACCGGTGGTGCAGAAGGTCTCGCAAGCAACGCGAGCCATAGGGTCAGACTTTAAAATTTCGTCTAAAACAGCGTCGGATACACGGTCACAGACTTTGTCGGGATGTCCTTCAGTTACGGACTCAGAGGTAAACAATCTTTTCATTTTTAATTCTCCTAAAATATAAAATTACCCGCACCGGAAGATGCGGGTAAAGAAACTCATCTTTCGGTAATTTACCGCAGGATTTGGCACCTTGCTATATGCAGGTTGCCGGGCTTCATAGGGCCTGTTCCCTCAGCCACTCTTGATAAGGCAATTATTCAGTTCGGGTGTTTGCGAAGGTTATTATAATCACCTTTTTGCAATTTGTCAACTAATTTATTAAAAAATTAGGAACTGACCATGCAATATATAAATAATGACAAGTATTGCGACTACAAAGATAGTTGTTGCAGTCAAAATCACAAACAAAGTGCTCTTTTTATTAACGGTGCTGTTAGTATTTGCAGTTTGAATAAACCTTGATTTTTTTAAAGCTATCGTTATGGGTTTATATATTATCATTGTGATAGCGGCGTTGACAACACCCTTCAAAAAGTTAAAGGGCAGTATCAAGGTTGGGAGCATTTGAACGACCACTTGCCTATCAACATTCATATAAAATGGTGTAATAAATAGGTTAGCCACCAACATTATCGCTGTTAGTGAAAAAACTGCTGATACAACACCTAGCACAGCACCTAAGAGAGTTCGTTTATATTTATAAACTACACCACACACTACAGCAAACACGCTGCTTGATAAAAAATTCATTATAAAGCCGTAGACTCCGGTATCGCTAACTGAGATTGCTTCTACAAAAGCGACAATAAACGCCGAAGCCAATCCATATAACGGGCCAAACAACAGGGCGTTTACTGCGAGTATTGCATCCTTAAAATCAAATGTCAAAAACTGCACTTTGAATTTAAAGATAAACATGCACAAGTATGCCAGTGCGCTGAGCATTGCAACAGCTGTTAACTTTTTAATATCTGTTTTTTTTGCCATAAATAACACCTCAAAAAAATGCTCCGAGATATAAAACACCTCGGAGCATAAAATTAGCAATAAAAAATCTTCTATCATCCGGACTATGACCGTCGGTTTCGGAATTGCACCGAATCAACCAATATAGGCTCGTGGACTTTACCACCGGTGGGGAATTGCACCCCGCCCCGAAGAAATATTAAATTTTGAATTTTTTTAGTTCTTTTTAAGTGCTCTCTCAAGCCAGATAGCACCGATATCCATAGCGTTGTAAAGGCCGTTTTTTTCGCTCTTTTTGATTATACGCTCACGGGGTCTCAGCTCATTATTGGTGCTCAGAAGCTGAACAAGAACCTTATCTGCCACCTCGAGGTCACCCTCTTTTTTGGTGGACATAATCTGTATCATAATAACAAACTCTTCGGCCATATCGCCATAATAAAGAGTGTTGCCGTTACGCACTAACGGACGACCTTTATATGTCAAAAACTCTTTTTGATCAGCCATCTCATTACCTCCGTATATAATATTTTAACTATTAGTGAATTATACCACATAGGCAACACATTGTCAAATGCAACTATTAGCCACCGTTTGACGTGTGACGCAGATAATCGATATAATCCTGCAAAATTATGGTTGCCGCAACAGCATCAACAACCTTTTTACGTTTTTTGCCGCGAATATCGCCTGCGTTAAGAGCAGTATATGCGCTAAT
>JAZRMJ010000068.1:0-2182 GCA_045647445.1 Acutalibacteraceae bacterium
ATATGGTCAGCAGCTCTGCAAGACCGCCGGGGCTGTCCGGTACTTCTACCGCCCAAACAGGGGTCATGGACATGATGTCACCGTGCTGCAGCAGGATGTTGCTGGCCTTCAGCACATCATCTACGATCATTCTAGCCAGGCCGTAATCTGAGGTTTCCGCAATGGAGATGGCGCGGATATCAATATTCTCCTTGGCAAGCAGCTGGGTGATTTCTGCCAGCTGACCGGTGCGATTTTCCAGAAAAACAGAGATTTGATGAATACTCATAACCATTCCTCCTTAAATCTTGCGCTTATCAATTACACGAACAGCCTTGCCCTCACTACGGGTGATGCTCTTAGGAGCAACAAGGTGAACTGCAGGGTTAATGCCAAGCATGGTCTTCATTGCTTCAGCCAGCTTCTTTTCAAGAGCAGTAACACCGCTAACGGTATCGGAGAACTGATCAGCATTCATCTCAACGTTGATTTCGAAGGTGTCGTTGTTGTTGGCTCTGTCAACGATAATCTGATAGTTAGGCTGATAACCCTCGTTAAGCAGAACGGTCTCGATCTGGCTCGGGAATACGTTAACGCCACGAATAATCATCATATCATCGCTTCTGCCCATCGGCTTAGACATCTTAATGTGGGTTCTGCCGCATGAGCACTTCTTGCGAGAGAGTACGCAGATATCACGGGTGCGATATCTGAGCAGGGGGAATGCCTCTTTGTCAAGAGCAGTGAATACCAGCTCACCCTTGCTACCCTCGGGCAGCACCTCGCCTGTATCAGGATCTATGATTTCGGGATAGAAATGGTCTTCGTTGATGTGCATGCCTGTTTGCTCACAGCATTCGAATGCAACTCCGGGGCCGGAGGTCTCGGTCAAGCCATAGATGTCATAAGCCTTAATGCCGAGAGTTTTTTCAATACCGTGGCGCATCTCTTCTGTCCAGGGCTCAGCGCCAAATATACCTGCCTTGAGGGGAATATCCTCAGGTGAGTAGCCCTTCTCCTTGAGGGTCTCACCAATGTATGCGGCGTATGATGGGGTGCAGCAAAGAATGGTTGCACCAAGGTCTTCCATAAACTGAATCTGACGGTCGGTAAAACCTGACGACATGGGCAGAGTAAGGCTGCCTACCTTGTGTGAACCACCGTTGAGACCGGCGCCGCCTGTGAACAGACCGTAGCCGTATGCAACCTGCACAACGTCTTCATCGGTGCCACCAGCAGCAACGATAGCGCGAGCGCAGCAATCCTCCCACAAATCAATGTCGTGCTGATTATAGAATGCAACTACCCTGCGGCCTGTGGTGCCTGAGGTTGATTGAATGCGAACACACTCCTTGAGAGGTTTGCCGAGCAAACCGTAGGGGTATGCGTCTCTAAGGTCAGCCTTTGTCAAGAAGGGGAGCTTGTGAAGGTCATCAATGCTCTTAATGTCTTCAGGCTTTACACCCTTCTGGTCCATGAGGTTGCGATAATAGGGCACGTTCTCATAGACGTGTTTTACCTGCTTTACGATTTTTTCAGATTGGAGCTGTTTTAGCTCCTCGTAAGGCATGGTCTCAATTTCTTTTTGGAAGTAACGGGATTCCATTTTTTCGCCTTCTTTATATAAAATTGTGGTTGCGACAAATTAAATAGCTTATGCGTTGTAGCCGAGGTCAAAAGCCTTCTTGTTCATCTCGATAAACTTAGGAGCAACGGTCTTTTCGATGGCTTCAATCCAGCGTTCATAGGGAATGCCAAACTGTTTTGCAGCCTTGCCCATAAGCACGATGTTAACAGCCTTTGATGAGCCTGCCTCTTCAGCGAGCGAGAGAGCGTCGAGCGCATCAACCTTAACACCCTTTTCAGTCAGCTCACAAAGCACCTCGGTGGGGTAGTCTGCTGCGCCGATAATGACTGGCATGGGGTCGATCTGCTGAGTGTTAACAACGATTCTGCCGTCCTTTTTAAGGTAACGAGCGTAGCGAGCAGCTTCAAGCTTTTCAAATGCGATAATAACATCAGCCTCACCTTCTGTTACGATGGGGGAGTAAACCTTATCACCAAATCTACCATAGGTACCGACTGAGCCACCTCTTTGGCTCATGCCGTGAACCTCACTAACCTTAACGTCAAAGCCCTCGTCGACCAGCAGTCGACCGAGCAACTTAGATGCGAGCAGACTACCTTGACGGCTGAGAGCGAC
>JAZRMJ010000069.1:0-4768 GCA_045647445.1 Acutalibacteraceae bacterium
GTATCTCGCAAAGAATGGCAAAACTCAGCTTCGCATTGCCGAAACCGAGAAGTATGCCCATGTAACCTTCTTCTTCAACGGCGGCCGTGGGGTCGAGTTTGAGGGTGAAGATAGAATTCTCGTTGCATCTCCCAAGGTTGCTACCTACGATATGCAGCCCGAGATGAGCGCTGAGCCCGTTTGCGACAAGGTTGTTGAGGCTATCAAGAGTGGCAAGTATGACGTTGTTGTGCTCAATTTTGCAAACTGCGACATGGTCGGTCACACAGGCGTGTTCAGCGCCGCTGTTACTGCTGTTGAGACGGTTGATAAGTGCGTTGGCAGGGTAGCAGAGGCTACCACCGAAATGGGTGGCGTAATGCTGCTTACTGCTGACCACGGCAACGCAGACCGCATGGTCGACGTTGACGGCACCACCTTCACTGCCCATACCACCAACCCCGTACCCTTCGTTGTGGTCGGCAAGGATTGCACCCTTCGCGAGGGCGGCAAGCTTTGTGATATCGCTCCCACCATCCTCAAGCTGATGGATATGCCTCAGCCTGCTGAGATGGACGGTGTGTCACTTATAGACTAATAAGCTTTAAAGCAGGGATAGATTTTCTATCCCTGCTTTTATATATAGTATAAGGCAAAAAGCACCATCTTCTAACCAAGATGGTGCTTTCAAACTTAAAATCTTAAATTTTACCCTCGAACTCGCAAAGCTTTTTAACGTCAGCCATTACACTGTCAAAGGTGTCGGGGGTGATAGATTGCATACCGTCGCAGAGGGCGCAAGCGGGGTTGTTGTGAACCTCAACCATTAGGCCGTCTGCACCACAAACAACTGCTGCCTTAGCCATTGGAGCAACGAGGGCAGCGCTACCTGTTGCGTGGCTGGGGTCAACCACGACGGGCAGGTGAGTCTTAGCCTTGAGCACGGGCACGCATGAAAGGTCAAGGGTGTTGCGAGTAGCATTCTCAAAGGTGCGAATGCCTCGTTCGCAAAGAATAATGTTTTCGTTACCACCTGCGGCGATATACTCAGCGCTCATGAGCAAATCCTGAACGGTGCAGGGAGCACCGCGTTTGAGCAGAATGGGCTTGTCGCATTTGCCAAGCCCCCACAGCATGACAAAGTTTTGCATGTTACGAGCGCCAACCTGAATAACGTCAACGTCGTTAAACAAATCAATGTTGGTCAGAGCAGTCAGCTCGGTCACAATGGGCAGCCCCGTCTCTTTTTTAGCCTCAAGCAAAAGACGAAGCCCCTCAGCCTTAAGGCCACGGAATGCGTATGGTGAGGTGCGGGGCTTGAATGCACCGCCACGAAGGAAGGCAGCACCTGCTGCCTTAACTCTCTTTGCGACCTCAATAATCTGCTCCTCGCTCTCAACAGAGCAAGGACCGGCAATAACACCAAAGTTGTTGCCACCGATTTTTGAGCCACAGCTCTCGATAACGCTGTCTGCAGTGTGGAACTTGCGATTAACCAGCTTGTATGGCTCGCTGACACGGCGAACTGCCTCGACTATTTCATGCTGCTGAAGCTGTTCGATATCTACTTTAGAGGTATCACCAACTAAGCCAAAAACGGTGGTATCGCTACCGACTATGGCGTGTGCCTCAACGCCATGCTCTTTAACCGAAGCTATAAGACGGTCAACACACTCCTTAGATGCACCGTTTTTTAGAATGATAATCATTTAAAAGGCCTCTTTTCATATTAAAAGATTAGAGATTGCACTCGTTTGAATTATTAGAAATGATACACCCATTTGTTTGAAATGTCAATAAAATAGGAGGATTTTATCTTTCTTTAACAATTGACTTTTTGAATATAAAATAGTACCATTAACATGGTATACATAATGCAAAAGGAGAGTAATTTTATGAAGCATTTTCTTAAACGCTCATTGTCTGTTCTTCTTGCAGTTTTGATGCTGGCAACCATGATGTCAGTAGCTGCATTGGCAGAAGAGACTGAGCCCGAAGCGAGCGCAACTGCTGCGACTCTGCCCATTTCTTACGATTTCAGAAAAAGCAACGAAGCCACTATTAGAGCTGACTGGATGTTAGATAACGTCGGTTACAATTCGTGGTCAAACGATATGGCTATGGCCGGCTATGGCTATGGCTACTTGATGCATAATACTATTCAGCTCGATGGTGACTACTATTATGTCTTAAAGGGCAATAACAGCATAACCAGCGACTATGCTTCTCGCAACAACACCTTCTATCTTTCAAACTCTGACCCCAAGGGCAGAGAGGGTGGCGATTACACCAAGATTATGATTGTGCCCGACACTAATAATGCCGAGATGGATAACGGCTACACCGTTACCCTTGAGCAAAAGCTTGACGGCGCGGTCACCTTTAAAGAGAAGAAGCAGTATATCACTAAGTGGACAGGTAACTTCACTCTTGAAGTCTATAACGTTAACGATACTGTCAGCGTTTATTATACCGATGCAAACGGCAACAAGATCGAGTGGTTTAACAACGTTGCTATGAATGTTCCTGCAGGTTATATCGGTATATCTCAGATTCATACTGCCCTTGCTCCTCACACTCTCAAAATCCTCCCCATTGATGACGAGACTGTTCCCGCTAAGCCCACCATCGTTTCCGTAACAGGCGTTGAGCTTGATAAAACAGCAGTTACAGTCGAAAAAGATTTTTCAACCACTATCAGCGCAACTCTGTTTGGCGCTGAGGGTGCAACCCCCTCCAACAAGCGTGTTACTTGGTCAGTTGCTGATTCCTCTATTGCAAAGATCAGTGGTGGCAAAATCACAGGTGTTGCCATCGGCGAAACTACCGTCACCATTAAAACTGAAGACGGTCAGTTTACTGCAACCTGCGAGGTTGAGGTTGTCGATATTTTCCCCGGTGAAGACCCGACCATGACCGAGCTGCCTGACCTTGGCGAGGTTATCTATGGCCCGTCCAACATGGGTGGCAGCAGCTACGAGCAGGATTTTGTTTATACCGAAAATGCCTATGTTGGCCCCTATCAGATTAAATTTGAGGCAAACAACTCAACCGATTGGCATTATGGCTGGTTTAGATTCAACTATGTTGACGATAACAATTACTACGAAATTTATTTTACTAAGGCTAATCAGACCGTAACCATTAAGCGCAAGCTCGATGGCGTTACCACCACCCTCTACAACCAGAGCGACCTTGAAAAAAGAAGCCCATTCGAGTTTGTAATCAATCAGGTTGATTCAGAGCTCGAAATTTACAGACAGGTTGTTGGTGGCGGTCATCGCATCAACATGGTCTATATCGATGATAACACCCTTCTCTCAGGCAAAATCGGTTGGAAGAATGGTGGCTACAGCGACGGCACTCGTGCTAAAAACATCACCATAACCTCTTTTGGCGTATGTAAGCATGAGAATTCAACTCTCGAAGGCAAAAAGGATGCAACCTGCACCGAGAATGGTCATACAGGCAACACGGTTTGCTCCGATTGCGGCAAAACCCTTATTCAGGGCGAGGTTATCCTCGCTGCTCACGGCAACACCGTCTTTGATGAGAAGGTTGATGCAACCTGCACCACCGACGGCTATACCGGCGACGGTCACTGCGAAGTCTGTGGCGACGTAGTAGTGCCCGGCAAGGTTATACCTGCTGCTCATGGTGAAACCCTCTATGACGAAAAGGTCGGTGCAACCTGCACCACCGACGGTTACACCGGCGACGGTCACTGCGCAGTTTGTGGCGAGAAGGTTGCCGACGGTCAGGTTATCCCTGCAGGTCACGGCGAAACTAATTTTGATGAGCCCACAGCTCCTACCTGCACCACCGAGGGCAACACCGGCAACGGCTACTGCTCGGTTTGTGGTGAAAAGGTAGTCGATGGTGAGGTTATCCCTGCAGAAGGTCATGATGATGGTGAGCTTGTTGGCAAGCTGACCGAAACCTGTGGCAAGGATGGCTACACCGGCGACACCGTTTGTACCAAGTGCGATGCTACCATCGAAGTCGGCTCAGTTATCCCTGCAACCGGCAAGCATGCCTATGGCAACTGGACAGATAATGGCGACGGCACCAAGTCTCGCACCTGCGCAGTTTGCGGCAAGGTCGACACCCGTGATATAGATGCAGATACCCCTATTGTTGACGTTAAGTTCACCGATATGGATGGCAAAGCAATTACCTCTGTCAAGCCCGGCGACTCTATCTGGGCAGTAATCAGCCTCTCTAATTACGCAGAGGTTATTGGCGAAGCCGATTTCGATAAAGAGCTTTTTGATCGCACCATTGCTATTATCTCAACCTATCTCAATCTCGATGCTTCAGCCTTCAGCTATAGCGATATCTGGACTTCTCCTTATAAAAATAAAATTGAAGATGCAAACGGTAGCTTTATGGCTGCCTTCGACGGCAATGTGCTCAAGATTTCTATTAGTACCGACGATTACGCAGGCGTAAGCTACTCTATCTCTAAGAGTGAGCTCGATGCAAATGGTGGCGAGCTGTTTAGCATTCAGCTTACCGTTGATGCCGATGCAGAGGGCGACTATGTAATCGGCTTTAATCAGGGCGAGAGCTTCATGGTGCCCGGCATCGCAGTTGTTATTCGCAACGAAGGCGACGAATATTATGATGCTGCTGACCTTGATGTGCTCTATGCAGGCAACAAGACTATCAATGTAGCTTCCGACGAGCCCACCTGCGAACACGCATGGCGCGAGTGGGAAATCACCACCGAAGCAACCTCTGCAACTGCAGGCGAAAAGACCCGTGAGTGTGGTCTTTGCGGCGCAAC
>JAZRMJ010000070.1:0-5794 GCA_045647445.1 Acutalibacteraceae bacterium
CCCCTTTTGCCAAGTGAGCCGCTCTTTGAATAAGAAGAGTGATGCAATCATAACAAACATGGGCGCAGTATAAAGCAATATTGCCGCAACCGACATGGAGGTCATTTTGATTGCAGTAAAATAGGTCAGAGTCATCATATAAATGCTGAACACGCCAAGCAGCGCAAACAGCCGCAAATCGCGCAATTTGATTTTAAAAAGTGAGGGTTTATAGACCACTATCACCGCGCTCATTATTATTGCGGCGCTAATTAGTCGCAGAGAGGCTGATTGCTCAGATGAGAAGCCCTCATCGGTCAAAAGGTGCACAAACACGCCCATTGCACCCCATAGCGACCCGGCAAGCAGCACCAATAAGGTCGAAAGCTTTTTATTCATAATTCACCAAAATTCGCAAAGATACAAAAATTTTAACACACATTATAGCGCTTTACAAGTTTTTGTAGCAATATTGTTAATTTTATGATAAAATCGTAAAAGCAAAGGATGTGACGGTAATGATTGACGTGTGCATAGTCAAATGCGACGATTATGATGAAGGCAAGGTGTTTTGCGCTACGAAGGAGGCTATAGACCTTGTTGGTGGTCTTGATTTTGTTAAACCAGGCATGAAGGTTGCCATTAAGGCAAACCTTGTATCTTTTATGAAACCTGAGCTTGCTGCTACGACCCACCCTGAAATGCTGTGCGCTCTTGTGAAGATGCTAAGGCAAAGGGGTGCTGAGGTTATAATTGGTGACAGCCCCGGTGGATTATATAACGCTGCTTTTGTGGGCAAGGTTTATGATGCAACGGGTATGAAGGCTACCAAAGCAGTCGGCGCAAAATTAAACGACGACTATTCTCAGGCTGTTGCAAGCCATCCTCAAGCAAAAATTGCAAAGCAGTTTGACTACACTGCATATCTTGATAAGGTCGACGTGATTATTAATTTTTGCAAATTAAAAAGCCACGGCATGATGGGTATGTCTGCCGCAGCTAAAAATATGTTTGGCACGGTGCCGGGCACTAAAAAACCGGAGTATCATTTTAAATACCCCGATCCCGACGATTTTGCCGATATGATAATTGATATTGACGAGTATTTTAAGCCCTGCCTTAACATCGTTGATGCAGTTGTGGGCATGGAAGGTAACGGGCCTACTCAAGGCACACCCCGTCACATAGGCGCTGTGCTTGCATCAAGCTCGCCCCACCTTTTGGATAGAGTTTGCGCTGAGATTATCGGCACAAAGCCCGACGAGGTGCCGACACTTAGAGCCGCAATTCGCAGAAATCTTGCTCCTGAAAAAGTAGAGGACATTAAGCTCAACTGCGATATTAAGCCTTTTGTGGTAGAAGGCTTTAAAACAATAAAGGCGTCACCACAAAGGCTACATTTTTCAGGTGACTCGACCTTTGCTAAAATTAAGGGTGCAGTGTTTCGAGCTTGTTTAAGCTCAAAGCCTAAGCTCAAAAAGAGCCAATGCGTTGGCTGTAAGGAATGTGGTAGAATTTGCCCTGCAAACGCCATCGTGATGAAAAACAAAAAGGCTGTTATTGACCGTAAGGCATGCATTAAATGCTTCTGCTGTCAGGAGTTTTGCCCTAAGGGAGCTATGAAGGTCGGTCGCACACCCATTGCAAAGCTACTGAGCCGATGAATCGTCATTTTTCGGCTTTTCACTCTCATCATTAGGCTCAGTCTTGTTTACATTGCCCTTTCCCCATGCGCTGACAAGATAGCATATAAAAGAGATGAGCGCCATAATACCAATCCAGCCAAGTATGAAAACTGCAAATTCAGCTATAGTTTGCATATTAATACCTCTTTTAAAACAGCCCTCGAGCTCCACTCGAGGGCTTAATTTTATTTATTACAGACCTGCTCAAGATAATTACGCCATGAAACATAAACCTTTTCAGGATGGAAGCTTTGAGCAGTAACGGCAGCATTTTTGCCCATGCGCTCCATATTGTCAGAATGCTCGAGCGCCCAAAGCATTTTTTGAGCTAAAATCTCAGCATTGCCAACGGGGATGAGCAGAGCGTTATCGCCATCGTTAATAATGGCTCGTGGGCCACCACCTGCGCAGTCGGTAGAAATTGACGGCACACCCATTGCCAACGCCTCAAGCAGCGCATTGGGCATGCCCTCATAGTCGGATGAAAGCACAAACAGCTTTGCGCCACTGACAGCTCCTATAACATCGCTGACAGAGCCGGGCACAAACACTCTGTCGCAAAGGCCAAGGCTCTTGATTTGTGACTCAAGAGAGTCTCTGAGGGGGCCCTCACCATAGATTATAACATTGTGGTCGGTCTTTGAGGCAATCTTTGAGAATGCATCGATGAGCATAGCGTGATTCTTGATAGTGCTTAGTCGACCGGTGGTGACTATATCACGGCGCTCACCCTCAAACTTAACATCAAAAAATCGCTCGTCGACCTGATTAAAAATTATATCTGACTTGTTGCGAATAGGTTTGCTGAACCAATCACGAGCCTCTTTGGTTTGAAAAACTATGCCATCGACAAATCGATAGAAGGTTTTTGCCAAAACTCGTTCAACAAGGTTGGTATATTCATGGGGTGGGTCGCAACGCACCGAAACAATCTTTTTGAATTTCATACCGACGGTGCTTACAATCAGCCTGAAATTTGGTCGTTTCATGAAGGAAACGGCTACGTCAGGGTTATACTCCTTGCAGATGGCTCTGATGCGCTTTAGCTGATAAAGGTTTTTAGTTATAATATTGCCTTTTTCGCCATCTTCACATATTGCAAAACGGGTTACCTTATCGTCGACAAAATACTCGTGTTCGCCGAAGGTAGTTGTTAAAAGAGCGACCTCGTCGCCTGCTTTGGCAAAACGATTGGCAAGACAGGTCATTACTCTTGCGGCTCCTCCACCCGATATTGTGCTTATATAAAACAGAATTTTCATTGCTACACCACATTCATAAATCTATGTAGCTATTGTAGCATTGAGGGTGTAATATGTCAAGCAAAGCAGTCAAACGGCTCTACAATCATTTTTACCTGCGCTAAAAGAGATTATCTCTCCCTTTCTTGTAAATTTGCGTTTAATGCGCTTTATCATCTTTTGCTCCCAAAGGGCTATCTTGCCTTCAAAAATCAAAGCAAGCACCAACAGAATAAAGCCCAGTATTTCAAATCCGCTTTGTAATGCATATCCAAAAGTCATAATTCATACCTCCTTACAGCTTATGATTTGATTATATGCAGGGGCGTGTCCCATTTATGACCCTTGATCGGGCTTTTATGAAAAATTTATCCCTTTTTAGTTTTAGTTGACAACCTAACAGCTTGTGTGTTAAAATTCATCATATGATATGATGAATTTTCGGGAGGGATGTCTTTTGGATTCAACCGCATTTAAACCGATCAAAAACGTCAACCTGTCCCAAAGGGTCATGGAGAGCATAAAAGCCGCTCTTTTGGACCGCTCACTCAAACCGGGTGATCGTTTGCCGACCGAAACGGAGCTATGCCTTTCCCTGGGTGTGGGCAAATCGAGCGTCAGAGAGGCTATAAAAATGCTCGAGGTGTTGGGCGTAGTTGAAGCCCGTCAAGGGGAAGGCACCTTTATTTCGAATGTGATACCCGAGCACAGCCTTAATCCACTGGTATATCAGCTACTCATCGACTACGGCAACAACGACGATATTTTAGAGCTGCGGCGTATGTTTGAGCCTGCATTCTGCCTGTTGGCGATGCAAAATGCAGATGCCGAGGATATCGACCGTCTGAAAAAGCAGCTGCTCTGCTTTGAAAAAAAGGTAAAGGCCGGCACTCAGCAGGCAGAGGATGATCTTGAATTTCACTATTGCATGCTTGAAGCTACGCACAACCCGTTTGTTATCCGCATCGGCAGAACGGTGATGCAGCTGTTTTTGGCATCTATCGGCAGGTCGATGCAGACCATTCCGCTGCAGGCACTGCAGGATCACAGCCAAATACTCGAGGCCTTCATCCAAAAGGATGCAGCCGCTCTGACAAGGGCGGTCGAGCAAAGCTTTTGCGGATGGACATCGGTAATGTAATAAATCAAAAGGAGTTTGTTAGTATGATTATTGACGCTGACACCCACATCTCGCCCATCAAAAGTGACCTCACCATCCCCGTTGAACGGCTCATAGAGCATATGGATAAAAGCTCGGTCGACCGTTCGATATGCTGGCTCCAGCCGCCATATATGCGAGAGATCGATCAGTCGCTCGAATATGTCTATAGCTCGGTACAGCGTTATCCGGACCGATTGCTCGGCTTTGGCTGGGTCGATCCGCATCTCGGTTTTGAAAAGGGCAAGGATACCATCCGCCGCTGTGTGGAGGAGTATGGCTTTTACGGCGTTAAATTCAACGGCGCGCAAAACTCTTACTATATCGACGACCCCGAGCTGGCGCTGCCGCTGATCGAGCAGGCTGCCAAGGCAGGCACCAATCTTGCCTTTCACATCGGCGCTGACGAATACGATTTCACCCACCCCTATCGCGTTGCAAAGATTGCTCGCATGTTCCCCGAGACCACCATCTTTTTAGCACACATGGGCGGTGCGGGACTGCCCGATCTGTCAAAAAGCTGCATTGAGATGGCACAGCAGTGCCCAAATCTGCATCTGATAGCAAGCAACATCGGGTGGAACAAGGTCGTGACCGCTATTAAGACTTTGGGTGCCGACAGGGTCAGCTTCGGCAGCGACACTCCCTTCTCTATTATGCACGCCGATGTCGCGGCATTTCAGGCGTTTTTATCCGACTATTTCACCCCGGAAGAGGCCGAGCTGGTCATGGGTGGAAATATACGCCGTCTGTTAAAACTTTGATCTTTTTATTTAACGGAGGGATATTATCATGTTGGTACACAGTAAAATTGATTTTGGCAAAAAGGTGAGCGATTGGGACGGCTTCGGCTTTAACTATGTCGAAACCGCACAGACCATTGACTATGCCACCGATCCGCAGGATTACGGCGGATTCAGCATTCTCAGCCCCGAAAAGAGAGATGAGATAATCGAACTGGTCTTTGGCGAAAACGGTCTTAGACCCGCTAAGATCAAGATGTTCTTAGACCCCTTTCACCAGACAGAGGAGCATGTAAATGCTGAGGGTATCGAAAACATCGACCAAAGCAATTATGACCACAAGACCTCCACAAAATGGATGCGCTATTTTGCCAAAGCAGGCAACGAGCTGTCTGAAAAGCACGGCAGAAAGCTCGAGATAATCACCACTCTGTACGGTCCTCCCCCGTTCATGACCCTTCAAAAATTTATGAGAGGAAGAGATCTCGACCCCAAATATCGCGAAGAGCTGGCTAAATACATGACCGCTTGGGCGATGTTCTTGAGAGACGAAGAAGGTCTGCCCATCAAATACATCTCTCTGCACAACGAGGGTGAGGATTACAGCCGTTGGCCTGAGGACGGCTCTGACGGTAATATAGGCACGGGACATGACTATAATCTCTATTGGACAGCCGAGGACGTGGTCAGCTTTATGCCACTGCTGCGCCGCGTGCTGGATGCTAACGGCTGCCCCGAGATCGGTGACACACCGGGCGAAAACTGTAACTGGACACGCTTCTTTCAATGGGGCTATGCTGACGAGATAGCCGACAATGAGCAAGCGGTCAATTCGATGGGGCTTATCACCTCTCACGGCTTTAGCGGTCATTCGCTGGGCAGTGTATGGTCGGGCGACCATCGCAGTGTCGGCAGCGACCGCATTCGTGCGGTAAGAGCCGAGCTGCACAGCTGGGTGACATCGACCAGCTGGAGCCAAATGAACTC
>JAZRMJ010000071.1:0-5088 GCA_045647445.1 Acutalibacteraceae bacterium
TCACAATGCACGGTGCAGCTGATCCTGACCTTATAGAAAATCACAGAATCCTTAACGATTTAGCTCACAAGATGGACAAGACAAGACTTACAACCATTGCCTGTCTTACTATGTGTGATCCCGACAGTGAATATGTAAAAATTCCTGACGTAATCTCTTACAACCACTACTTCGGCTGGTACGGCGGCGAAGCCTCTATGAACGGTCCCTGGTTTGATAAATTCCACAAGAACCACCCCGACATTCCCGTAGGCTGCAGTGAATACGGCTGTGAAGCTCTTAACTGGCACACCTCAAAGCCTGCTCAGGGCGACTACACCGAGGAATATCAGGCATATTATCATGAGGAATTGATTAAGCAATTCTTTAGCCGTAAATACATGTGGGCAACCCACGTTTGGAATATGTTTGACTTTGGTGCTGATGCTCGTAACGAGGGCGGCGAAAACGGACAAAACCACAAAGGACTTATCACCTTTGATCGAAAGTATAAGAAACACGCCTTCTATGCTTATAAAGCATGGCTGTCTGACGAGCCCTTCGTGCATCTGTGTGGCAAGAGATATGTTGACCGTGTTGAAGATGTGACCAAAATCACCATATACTCTAACCTGCCTGAGGTTGAGCTGTTTGCTAACGGAAAGTCACTCGGCAAGATCTCTGCCCCCGACCACTTCTTCTATTTTGAAGTGCCAAATGTTGGCGAAACCGAGCTTAAAGCCGTTGCAGGCGAACTGACTGATGAAAGCTTTATTCGCAAAGTAGAAGAACCTAATCCTGCCTATCGTTTGCAAGAGAAAGGTGCAATTCTTAATTGGTTCGATATTGATGCACCCGAAGGATATCTGTCGCTCAACAGCAAGATGAGTGATATTATCTCCACCTTGCAGGGTAAGATGATATTTATGGGTCTTGCAGGCAAATTGATCGGTGGCAAAGACAAAGATGGCGACGGCAAAATCAAAGCTGCCGGTTTTGAGGTTGGCCCTGAGATGATGAGCATGATGGGTGGCTTCACTGCACTGCGTTTGTTCACTCTGATAGGTGGTATGATGGATGTTAAGTTCACCAAAGAGGAACTACTCGCATTAAATGCTAAGCTCAATAAAATTAAAGAGCCTAAAAAGAAGAACTGATAATAAATAGTTAAAAGACTTGCTATCTGCACAATGCAGACAGCAAGTCTTTTTATATGCTATTAAGTTAAATGCCATACATAATCCATATGTAAATATAAGCCGGAATAATTGCCGCAAGTGTAAACGGAATGCCGATTTTAAAGAAATCCGAATTTTTAACGGTATAGCCTTCTCTTTTCAAAATGCCAATGCCGGTGATATTGGCAGACGCTCCGATTGGGGTGCAGTTACCACCAAGCGTTGCGCCGGATAAAAGGCCGAAATACAGCACCGTTGGGTCAACGTTAAGCGCTGTTGCAATGCCGGCGATTACAGGAATCATAGTTGCAACATAAGGAATATTATCGATAAAAGCTGAAATCAACACAGAAAACCAAACAACAACTGTGTATAGCACAAATATATTGTCGCCACCGAACTTTGCCAATAAATCTGCTATAGCAGTAATAACGCCCTGCTCGCTGATGCCACCAATCATCAAGAAAAGACCAAGCAGCAAGCCGATAGTCTCAAAGTCAATTTCTTTAAGAGGATTGATAATAGCAGAAACAGTTTTTTTCTGCACGAAATTCACAATCAAACCAATGGCCATTAAGGTGCAACAAATAAGACCGTTTGTAATGTCAGGCTTATTAGGAATAAAGGATGCTGCAATTAACAATAGAATGGTGCCTAAAAGCAAAATTGAAGGAACGTAGTTTGTAACCTTTGTGCGCTGGTTGGTTTTAAAAATCGCAACCGTTTCTTTTCTGAAAAGATAGGCTAAAATAATTGCAGAAATCAACGCGCCAATCTCTACTGCAAAAAACATGCCCAGTCTGCCTTTATACCAAAAGAAATCCAAAAAGCTCATATCGAGCGCAGAGCCAAGCATGATAGCGGTTGTATCGCCAACAAGAGTTGCAGCGCCTTGCAAATTAGAGGAAACGGCAATTGCAATTATAAACGGGACGGGGTTTGTTTTTAGCTTTTTGCAAATCTCAAGAGCAACGGGAGCTATCATAAGCACGGTTGCTACGTTATCAATAAAGGCAGAAATAACGCCTGCAAACAACGATAATGCAACCACTGCCCACTTGACGTTAGAAACATGCTCCATCACGATATCGGCAAGAAACTCAGGCATTTTGCTTTCGATAAACAACGCTACAATACCCATTGTGCCTGCAATCATAAGCAAAACGTTAAAATCAATGTTTATGAAAATATTTTTAAACGACAGCATGCCACTTAGAATGAATATTGTTGCTGATACTAAAGCTATATACGGCCTATATTTGTTAAAAACAAGCATTAACACATAGGTTGTCGCAAATAGAATTATTGCTGGTACCATAATCAATCAAATCCTTTCAAAATTTAATGGCGATACCCTATCATAAATATTGTATTATATTCTCAAAAAAAAATTCAACCAACCCCCCCTTTTTAAAAAACAATAGCACATCAAAGACATGACTTTTAAGGAATTATGCTCTGTTTTTGGGACTGAATATAAAAATCAACAAAAGAACACAACAAACCAAGCCCAAAAATTCGATCTATTACAACCGGTAGCTTGCGGGCTTTTTTCTTTTGCTTATTGTAATATTCAGTTATTATAAGCTCATCCTCTGCTCCTGAACGAACGAGGCGCTGTGTCATTTTGATTAAATAACCATCAAACAAGAAAACAGCGCTGTTAATGCAGTAAAGACAATAATACAAAGAATGAGGACATGAATTTCAAATGAAGACAATATTATTCCCTCCGTGCAAATTGTCAAAAGCAAACTATTCTGCTTCATTGATTTCAAAGCCAATATTGCCGAAGGTGCCAATAGGTCCAGAGAAATTGGTGTTTTTTTCGTATGTATCGAGAACGAAAGTGTTGATAGCGATCAAATCATCAGTGATAACCTCATCAGCATCAACTTCAATAGCAAAGTTGCCGTATTGATTTTGAGCCTGCCGGTGCTGACCCTTGGGTAACAAGTGAATCTTATTTAGATGAAAAACGTGTAGACGGAGGTCTTATGTAAGATGAAAACAGCAAAACAGGAGCTATTATTTGAAAGCGGTAACGAGCTTGCCGCCTACGCCGCAAAACAGATAAATTATCATGTGATGGGTTACTATCCCATTACTCCGTCTACACAGATAGCCGAATTATTAGACCAAATGGGTGCAGACGGCGAGCATTCTATTGCTTTAATGCCCGCAGAGGGTGAACACAGTGCCACAGGTATTTGTTATGGCGCTTCTACAGGCGGTGGCAGAGTTTTTAACGCTACCTCTGCTAACGGACTTTTATATGCACTTGAGCAACTGCCTGTACAATCGGGCACACGACTTCCTATGGTGCTTAATGTTGCCTGCCGCACCGTATCGGGGCCACTTTCTATAAAAGGTGACCACAGTGACATTATGTATACACTAAATACCGGTTGGGTTATTTTGTTTGCAGATTCACCTCAAGAGGTATATGACTGCAATATTTGTGCTATTAAAATTGCCGAAAAATTAAAATTACCCGTCATCGTAGCCTTTGACGGTTTTTTCACCAGCCATCAAAAACGCAACTGCTATGTATTTTCTGATGACGAAACTGTGCAAAATTTTATCGGAGCAATAAGCAGCGATAACACCTCGTTAAACCCCGAACGACCTGTTACAATCGGCTCATGTATGAACGAGCCTGATTTGATGAACAATAAATATCAGCTTCACTTGGCGATGGAAAAGGCGCGCACCGTGATTGCCGAATTTTTTGCTGAATATGAGCAATTATCGGGTAGAAAACTGAACAAAGTGAAGGCCTATAAGACCGATGACGCAGAGGTTTTGCTGTTTGTCTTGGGCTCGGCATACCTTACTGCCAAAGCGGCGGTGGACAAACTGAGATGTGATGGCAAAAAGGTAGGTGTATTTACTCTCGGAGTGCTTCGTCCTTTTCCATCAGAGCAAATTTCCGATTTATGCAAAAATGCACACACAATTCTCATAGCCGACAGACAGGATAGTTACGGTGCAAATGGTGGTAACATGTCATTAGAGATACGCGCAGCATTGCAGCAAAAGGGACTGACTACTAAAGTCATCAGCCGTATATACGGTCTTGGCGGACGCGACTTTTTTGAGCAAGATGCAATAGATCTATTTAATTCCTGCTATGAGGCTAACACCCCCATATTTGATTATTTTGGCACTTATCGTGGGGATACTGATTTTAATCCCCAACCGTATTTTAAGCCTATTACCGATAGCAACTCCCCTATTCTTATCTCTTGCACCGAAGAAAATGGAAAAGTAACCGTCAAAGGTGGTACAGTCCGTGACACTACAGCTAGACCAAAGCGACTTGCACCAGGTCACGGTGCCTGCCCCGGTTGTGGTATACCTGTCAATGTTAACCTATTGCTTAGAGGGATCGAGGGTAATGTAGTTTTACTGTTTCAGACGGGCTGTGGTATGGTGGTAACAACAGGATATCCAAAGACTGCGTTTAAAGTTCCCTATGTGCATAATTTGTTTCAAAACGGTGCGGCAACCTTAGCTGGCCTTTCTAAAATATATCACAAGATGCAGGAACGCGGCGAGCTTCCACAAGGTGAAATTACCTTTATTATGATCAGCGGTGACGGTGGTATGGATATAGGTATGGGCTCGGCTTTGGGCACTGCCCTTAGAGGCGATCCTGTAATTCTTTTTGAGTATGATAACGGTGGTTATATGAACACGGGTTATCAGTTATCCTATTCAACACCTATGGGTGCTAAAAGTGCAACCTCGCACTTAGGTAGTAACCAGTGGGGAAAAGTTTTTTCAATAAAAATATGCCACGCATTATGGCGGCTACGGGTATGCCTTATGTGGCAACTGCCGCCGAAAGTGAGCCCAATGATTTCATAAAAAAGGCGGCTAAAGCGCAGTATTATGCCAAAAATTACGGAACGGCTTATATCAAGTG
>JAZRMJ010000072.1:0-2422 GCA_045647445.1 Acutalibacteraceae bacterium
CGTTTAACACTCCTGTTAAATTGAAGCGCTCAACATCTTTAACTCGCTCATCAACGGCTTTTCCACGCTCAAGAATGATTGGTGCATATCCGTATTTTATCATCTCTAGCGCACAAAAAATTCCTGCTGGGCCACTGCCTACTATAATCGGTGATAAACGTTTATTATCTCTAAGAGGAACAAACTGCTCATCCTCTTCTTTCTTTGATAATTGAGCCTTTTTGCAGTTGTTTATAATTCGATGCTCATCTCTTTTTAATTCAATTTCAAAAGTATAAACAAAATGAACGTCAGACTTTTTTCTTGCATCGACACTCTTGCGTAAAACATTGATTGACTCAATATTGCTTGTATCTGTCTTAAGCTCTTTCGCACAGACCTTTTTTAGCTTATCACAGTTAACAAGCGATACGTTAACGTCTCGTAAGATAAGCATAATTTATACCCTCCGAGCGGCGGTAACGCCGGCCGTAGCACCACTTAGCCATGCCCAGTGAAGGTTAAATCCGCCGCAATCTCCGTCGCAATCAAGAATCTCACCACATGCATACAGCCCTTTTACAAGCTTAGACTCTAAAGTAGCACTATCAAAACAATTAAGCTCAACACCACCTGCTGTTGTCTGAGCGCTGTCAAAGCTACAAACGTCGGTCACCTTAACTTTAAAGCATTTTATTGCGTTAGCAATAGCTTTTAAAGTTTTGATAGAATAATCTGAGCATTTATCGTTAACATTAAGACCACAGTATTTAATAACAGCTTGACCAACACGCTTATTTAAAAGACCCAGTGTCAAATTCTCTGCAATGTCGCCATAAGCCTTGTCTTTTCTGTCACACAGATAATCGACAACTTTGTTATATTCCATATCAGGCAAAAAATCGACTGTAGCAATTATGTCGGATTTTTTAGAGATTGCTACCATGCGAGAGATTTGCATAACTGCAGGCCCAGATAGTCCATACTCAGTGAATAAAACCTCACCACGCTCACACAATGCCTCTGCACCATTATCAAGCTTAAATAGACTATCGACCTTAACTCCTTTAAGAGGTTTAATGGGAGCAAGCTCCGTGCGAATAGGAACAATTGAAGGAACAGTTTTGCACTTGCTGTGTCCGAGATTGCACAGCAACTTTACTCCGTTCCCATCTGAGCCACTTTTAGGTGCAGCATTTCCACCACAAGCGACTATAACAGCCTTTGCACAGATTGAGTTACTATCGGTAATAACCTTCAAATCAGGTGTGATTTCTTTAACGTAGCAATCACATATAATGGTTATGCCGAGTGTCTCACACTCATATCTAAGAGCATCTAATACGGCTGAAGCCTGCAAAGAATATGGAAACAGCTTATCTCCCTCTGCAATAAATGGTATGCCGATGGATAAGAAAAATTTCTCAACATAATCTTTATCAAAGGATGAAATTATGTCATCAACCACTTTAATGTTATTGCTGTGAAAACGTGATATATCTATATTAACGTTTGATATATTGCAACGACCGTTACCGGTTGTGAGCAACTTTTTGCCAACACGTGAATTGCGCTCAAGCAAAACAATATCAGCTTTAGAATTAGCCCGTGCAGCAGTAATTGCGGCCATCATACCCGATGCACCTGCACCGACAATCACAATATCGTATTTAAGCATAATTCACCCCTCCTCTATACAAAAATGCCGCAGCTGTTAACTGCGGCATTTGAGTTTTTAGCCAATAAATGCCTTATGGATAGCGGCAACAGCCTTGTCGCTGTCTTTAGCATCAATAAGAACAGAAATCTTGATTT
The DNA here is from genome assembly GCA_045647445.1 of Acutalibacteraceae bacterium. Classification (GTDB taxonomy): domain Bacteria; phylum Bacillota; class Clostridia; order Oscillospirales; family Acutalibacteraceae; genus RGIG2206. The sequence goes on from JAZRMJ010000072.1 coordinate 1,795, forward strand.
CGCTGGTTGAAATCATTTGAATATTGATGCCAACCTCATACAATGACTCAAACATCTTAGCAGCAACGCCATGATGAGTCTCCATACCGGCGCCAACGATAGACACCTTAGAAACGTCGGTATCGCAGATAACCTTGCAGTTAACCTGAGCTTCAACTGCCTCAACAGCGTTTTCAGCTTGATCCTTAGGAACGGTAAAGGTAATATCTTTGGTACCGTCACGACCTACTGACTGAAGGATTATATCAACGTTAACCTTTTTAGCAGCAAGTCTGTCAAAAATCTTAAATGCAACACCGGGGGTGTCTTCAAGACCGATGATAGATATACGTGCAACATTATTATCCTTTGCTACACCACGAATAAGCATTTTTTCCATTTTAGTGCTCTCCTTTACAATTGTTCCAGGCTTACGCTCAAGACTTGAAAGAACTTCAATTTCGATACCATATTTTTTCGCCATCTCTACAGAGCGGTTGTGAAGAACCTGCGCACCGAGAGTAGCAAGCTCAAGCATTTCATCATAAGTGATTTCGTTGAGCTTTTTAGTGTTTTCTACCTTACGGGGGCCTGCAGTGTATACACCGTCAACGTCGGTGTAAATCTGACATCTGACAGCCTTGAGAGA
>JAZRMJ010000073.1:0-19918 GCA_045647445.1 Acutalibacteraceae bacterium
CACCATCGGTGGCAAGCTGGTTAACGACGTTGCTCCTAAGGATCGCGACATCGCAATGGTTTTCCAGAACTATGCTCTTTACCCCCACATGACCGTTTTTGAGAACATGGCTTTTGGTCTTAAGCTTCGCAAGACTGCTAAAGACGAGATTCGTCGCCGTGTTGAAGAGGCAGCTCGCATCCTCGATATTGAGCACCTTCTTGATCGTAAGCCCAAGGCTTTGTCAGGTGGTCAGCGTCAGCGTGTTGCTCTCGGTCGTGCAATCGTTCGTGAGCCTAAGGTTTTCTTGCTCGACGAGCCTCTCTCTAACCTCGACGCTAAGCTCCGTGCACAGATGCGTACCGAGCTTTCTAAGCTTCACAAGAGAATCGGCACCACCTTTATCTACGTTACCCACGACCAGACCGAGGCTATGACCATGGGTGATCGTATCGTAGTTATGAAGGATGGTTTCATCCAGCAGGTTGACACCCCCACCAAGCTTTACGATAAGCCCTGCAATAAGTTTGTTGCAGGATTCATCGGCTCACCCCAGATGAACTTTATCGAGGGCATCATCGTTAAAGATGGAGATAAGTTCTTCTTCGAGTATGGTACCGAAGATACCAAGACCCGTAAGGGCGTTAAGTATCGTATCCTTCTCCCCGAAGAGAAGAACGCTAAGGGTTGCCTTGAGCCTTATGCAGAGAGCGAAGAGCTCGTAGTTATGGGTATCCGCCCCGAGCACGTATCTGATAACGACGCCTTTGTTGCCGCTCACCCCGAAGCAACCGTTAAGGCTCACGTTGACGTTACCGAAATGATGGGCGCAGAGACCTACCTCTACATGACCAGCGAAGGCTTCATGATCAACGCTCGCGTTGAGCCCAAGACCCTCACCCGTGGTGGCGACGATATCTCAATCGCATTTAAGACTGAGTTTATCCACCTCTTCGACGCTAAGACCGAAAAGACCATCACTAACTAAGAGCAATTTTGTTGCCCGCCCTTTGATGGGCGGGCATTTCTTTTGAAAAGAGGTGCGCAAAATGCAACCAAAAATTCAGCCGCTTGGTGGCGGTATAAACATCTACACCGACCAAAACCACAAATTTGGCACCGATGCCGTGCTGCTCAGCCATTTTGCGCAAATAACAGGGGAGGATATTGCCTGCGACCTCGGCACAGGCTGTGGCATAATCCCTCTGCTGTGGTGCAGAGAAACAAGGCCCAAAAAGCTTACTGCCGTCGATATTCAGCAAAGCGCAATCGAGCTAATCACTGCTTCGGCAGAGGCAAACGGCCTTTGCGACCTTATAGATATCAGGTGCGCCGATTTAAGAAATCTTGATGCCGATATGGGCGGCAAATACACCCTTGTGACCATGAACCCACCCTATAAGCGAGCTAATGACGGTGCTATCAGCCCCATCAAAGAGAGGGCGATCGCCCGACACGAGCTAACCTGCACGGTTGACGATATGGCAAAAAGCGCGGCTCGTCTATTAAAACCGTCGGGCAGGCTGTGCGTCTGCCACCGACCTGAGAGACTTAGCGACCTCATGTGCGCCATGAGGGGGGCAGATATTGAGCCTAAGCGACTTCGCCTTGTAGCTCAGCGCGTGGGTGACGCTCCCATGCTCGTTTTGTGCGAGGGCAGGCGAAGCGGAGCGGCCGGGCTTGTTATTGAGCCCACCCTTTATATTGAGAATGAAAAGGGCGAGCACACAGCCGAGCTGCAACAAATCTATCGTCTTTTCAGAGAGGAGAGCAACCGATGAGTGGAGTTTTATATATTGTCGGCACCCCAATCGGCAACCTCGGTGATATGTCGCCAAGAGGGGTCGATACCCTCAAAGAGGCCGATTTTATTGCCGCTGAAGACACTCGGGTGACCTTAAAGCTTTTAAATCGTTTCGATATTCACACGCCCCTTGTGAGCTACCATGAGCACAACTACGCTTCAATGGGTGAGCGCATTGCTTCTCGCATAATGGGTGGCGAGTCCTGCGCCCTTGTGACCGATGCAGGCATGCCTGCCATATCCGACCCGGGTGAAGATTTGGTGCGCCTATGCCATCATAACGGCATTAAGGTGGTGTCGGTGCCGGGGCCGAGTGCAGTTATAACAGCCCTTGCAATGTCTGGCATGAGTAGCAGACGCTTTTGCTTTGAGGGCTTTTTGAGCTCGGCAAAATCTGAGCGCAAGAAACAGCTCATAGCTCTTGCAGATGAGAAGCGCACCATGATTTTTTATGAATCGCCCCATAGGCTTTGCGCTACCCTCAGCGATATGCTCTCTGCCTTTGGTGATAGACCCATGTCGGTGGTCAAGGAGCTGACTAAGCTGCACGAAAATGCAACCTCAACCACCCTCGCTGAGGCTGTTGACTATTTTGCCGAGAATCAGCCTAAAGGGGAGTTTGTGCTCATAGTTGACGGAGCGCCCGAAAAAGAGAGGGTAGCCCTCACCCTCGAAGAGGCTGTCAAAATGGCTGAGGCTTATATTGCCGATGGCATGCAGCCTACTGCTGCAGCCAAGGTTGCAGCATCAGAGAGTGGGCTCAAAAAGGCTGATATTTACAGGGCAGTAACGCAAAAATAACTGTACAAATCGTATATCTTGTGGTATAATGCAGAGTGGTTAGTTATATTTCTGCATTATGCCACAATTTTTTTAAAGGAGGGGGAGCAGATGATAAAAAGAATTGCTTGTCTTTTAATTGCTATAGCGCTGTGCGTCTGCTGTTTGACCTCCTGCGACAGCTCCTCAATCGGCTCGATTAACGATTTGATTAATGCGCCCAAATATAGTGGCGAGCTATACGATATTCAGCAAGCCCTCTACGCCTACGCAGGCCGCTCGGTTAATCTGCGCTACCCTCGTACGGGCGATAATCGCACCGCCTTCACACGCTACGATTTTGACGGTGACTCGGTTGAAGAGGCGATTGCCTTTTATTCGAGCGCCAATATCGACGGTATTGTTGAGGTGCATATCAACGTTATTGACCAAATCGATGGCAGGTGGCGTTCGGTTTGCGATACCACCACAGGTGCGAGCGATATCCACAGGGTCGATATATCACCCCTGTCAGCGAGTGGTGTGCCTGTTATTGCAGTAGGCTCTGAGCTATACTCTGCAACGGGCAATCAGCTAAAGCTTTATACCTATTCTAAGGGCAAGCTAAGCCCCCGAATGCAAACAAACTACACCGATTTTATGCTGTGCGACTTAATGGGCAAGGGCTATAAACAGCTCGTAACCCTCGAAATAAAACCCTCTGAGAGGGTAGCCACAGCCAGCGTTTACACCGTCGATGGTGATTCGACCGACCTGCTCGGCGCTGCTCCTCTTGATGGCAACGTGAGCGACTTTGCCTCGGTTATAGAGGGTCGCCTGTCAGACGGTCGGGCTGCCGTTTTTATCGATAGCGTTAAAAGCGCCACTGCTACCATAACCGATGCCGTTTATTTTGACGGCGATAAGCTAACTAATCCCTTCTTTAACAGCGCCATAGCCGAAACTCAATCGACCTTGCGCGCAACTTCGTCGCTATGCACCGATATAAATGGCGACGGTGTAACCGACATACCCTCGGCAGAGGTGTTGCTCGGCTATGAAACTCAGCCTAATGACCAGCGCAAATATCTGACCGTGTGGCGTAGCTTTGACGGCACAAGCTTTAAAAACACCCTTGTCGGTGATTTTAATTACGAGAGCGGTTATTATCTAACCTTCCCGAGCAAGTGGCTTGGCAAGGTCACCCTCATTACTGCCGACCAAGACAGAATGAGAAGCTACCGTGTGTGGGATGAAGCTCTCGGCACTACAGGTGAAGAGATAGTCAGAATCAGAGTTTACACGGCTGAAGATTATGAAAAAATCGACAACACCCGTCTTATCGAGCTTGCCAGAGACGATAACACCGTTTGGGCAGCGAGAATTATCAAAGAAGGCGACGATTTGGGTATCGACGCCGAAACGCTAAAGCAGAACTTTAATTTGTTGTGAGGAAAAAGCTATGAAACGAATTTTAGTTGTTGAGGATGAGCAGGCAATCAGAGAGTTTGTGGTTATAAACCTTAACCGAGCAGGTTATCAAACGGTTGAAGCAGCCTCGGGTGAAGAAGCGCTCGAGATTTTTGAGCGTGACCCAAACGGCTTTGAGATTGCGCTGCTTGACATTTCTATGCCAGGCATTGACGGTTTGACCGTTTGCAGAGAAATTCGCCGTCAATCAGGCACAATGGGTATTATAATGCTCACTGCCCGTACCCAAGAGATGGATAAGGTCAGTGGTCTTATGATGGGGGCAGACGACTACATTACAAAGCCCTTCAGCCCATCCGAGTTGGTTGCAAGAATCGACTCGCTCAGTCGCAGAGTTGAGCTTATGACGGCAAACAGCATGCCTGCTAAAAAACCAACCGAAGAGATTATCCTCGGCTGTTTCGCCCTCAACACTCGTCGTCGCACATTACAAAAAAGCGGCCAAGATATCGAGCTCACTCAGGTTGAGTTTCAAATTATGGAATACTTTTTCACAAACCCCAATGTGGCTCTTGACCGCACCGATATTCTAAAGCGAGTGTGGGGCGACGCCTACGTTGGCGAAGAAAAAATAGTCGATGTTAACATCCGCCGTCTTCGCATGAAGATTGAGGATGAACCAGGTCAGCCACAATACCTTTTGACCGTATGGGGCAGAGGCTACAAGTGGCGCACCGAGAATTAACATAAGGCCAACACTAACCGAAGGGAGGTGCGCAGGTGGCACGAGGCAATATCAAAAAGCATTCAAGTATCAGCAATCGGCTTATTTTAAACACCGTTTTGATTGTCGGTGCTATACTTGCTGCACTTGACTTTTCAGTAGTTTTGACCATGCAAAACCTTTATTATAATCAGGTTACCGAGCATGTTAGCGAGATAACCATGTCTTATAATCGAGTTCCATCCTCAAACCTGTCTGATTTTGAGTCTCAGCTGCTCATTCTCGCAGAGGATTTTCCCTTCAAATCTCAGGTTGAGGTGCAGTTTTTAGACAGCAAGGGAGAAGTCAAGGTTTCAACCAGCGGTTTCATCCCCTCAGGGGAGGTTTACGGCGAGCTCTCTCAGGATGAGGGTGTCGAAACCTGGATAGGCAAGCTCTCTACAGGTGAAAAGGTCATGGCTGCAAGCACTAAAATCATGGCTTATGACGGCTCTGCAATGGGCTACGTCAGGAGCGTAACCTCGCTTGAGCTAATCGATCGACAGCTTGTTGTTATCAGCCTTATCACCACTGTAGGCAGTGCTCTGATTTTGCTTTTTGCCGTCTTTTTGGGCAAATATTATGCGCAGAGCATCATCAGCCCCCTCAAGGAGGTCACAAGGGTTGCTCACCGTATAGCCGGTGGCGACTTTAAATATCGCATTGAGGTGCAGGAGCTCAACGAAATCGGCGAGCTTTGCGACACCATCAACTACATGGCAGATGAATTGCAATCGACAGAAAACATGAAAAATGAGTTTATCTCGTCGGTTTCTCACGAGCTTCGCACCCCCCTGACTGCCATCAAGGGCTGGGGCGAAACGGTTAAAGACTCAATCGACGTCGATAAGGTGCTGGTTGAAAAGGGCATAAATGTTATATTGAGCGAAACCGAGAGGCTTTCAGGTCTTGTTGAGGAGCTGCTTGACTTTTCACGAATGCAGTCGGGTCGCATGACCTATAAAACCGAAAAGGTCGACCTTTTAGCAGAGCTTGGCGAAGCCGTGTTTATGTATGAAGAGTCGGCTCGCAGAGCAGGTCTGACCCTGACCTATAACGAGCCTGACATTGCGCCCTGCATAATGGGTGACCGTGACCGACTCATGCAGGTCTTTATCAACATTCTTGACAACGCCGTTAAATATAACCGAGAGGGTGGCACCATCATCGTTACCGTAACCCCTGAGGGCGAAGCCATCTCGGTCTGCGTTGAGGATAGCGGAGTGGGCATACCTGCTGCCGATATCGACAAGGTTAAAGAGAAATTTTATAAAGCCAACAAAACGGTTCACGGCTCAGGCATAGGCCTTGCCGTTGCCGATGAAATAGTGCGCCACCACAACGGAATCCTGTCGGTCAGGTCAAGCGAGGGCGTGGGCACAGCAATAACTGTTACACTGCCTGCAGTGATCGAAAGCAACGATCGCTCAGCAGTCAAGGAGGATGCTAATGGCTAAAAACAAAACAACCCCATGCGATAAAAAAACCTCAATAGGGGGTCAGGCTCTCATTGAGGGTATTATGATGCGTGGGCCTCACAAAACTGTTATGGCAGTCAGACTGCCCGATGGCAGTATCACCACCGAGCCACTTGAGTTTAACAGCGTAACCAAAAAGTATAAAATATTGGGTCTTCCCATCATCAGGGGAGCAGTCGCTCTTATTGAGTCGATGACCAACGGCTACAAGGCTCTCATGCGCTCAGCAGAGGTATCGGGTATGCTCGATGAAGAGGATGAGCAAAAGAGCGAGCATAAATCCGAAACAATCGAAACTGAAGATGAAGGCGTCGAAACGGTTGAGCTTCAAAGGATCGAGCCTCAATCCGAAGAAAAGAAAAAAAAGGATTCGAGTGTGCTCACCACCGTTGTCGGCATCATATCGATGGTGCTGGGTGTGCTTCTTGCAGTGGTGCTCTTTATGTATCTGCCGAGCCTTACCTTTGACCTTATCAACAACCACCTCGAAGCCTTCGATATGAAGCCCTATCGTGCGCTTTTTGAGGGATGCATTAAAATCGTAATTTTTGTCGGCTACATGTTTGCAGTATCCTTTATGAAGGATATTAAGCGAGTTTTTATGTATCACGGTGCTGAGCATAAGACCATCTTTTGCTACGAAAAGGGCCTTGAGCTGACCGTCGAAAACGTAAAGAAGCAAAAGCGCTTTCACCCTCGCTGCGGCACCTCATTTATGATACTAATGCTCATAGTATCTATAGTGTTTAACTTTTTGCTGCTCACCTTTGTGCCGGGTGTTGCGTGGCTTGCAAGCAACTATCGCATCGTGTGGGCGCTGATTAAAATAATCAGCATGCCTCTCATGTGTGGTGTTGGCTACGAGCTTATCAAGATTTGCGGCAAACACGAAAATATTATAACCAAGATTATTTCTGCCCCCGGTGTGTGGCTTCAGCATATATCCACCAAAGAGCCTGATGACAGCATGATTGAGGTTGCCATTGAGTCTTTAAAAGCAGTCATCCCCGACAATGAGGAGGATGACCGTTGGTAACCCTTAAAAGGCTTCGAGCCGATACGGCAAAAAGGCTAAGCGCTGTCAGTGGTGACTGCGCAGGCTTTGATGCTGACCTGCTTATAGAGAAGGCGACGGGGATAGACCTGAAGGGCTTCGATATGATGGGCGATAGAGAGGTTGACTCGACCGATTTAGAGCCACTAATCGAGCGTAGGCTCAGTGGTGAGCCCACACAATACATATTAGGGGAGTGGGAGTTTTTTGGCCTACCCTTCTATGTGGGTGAGGGGGTGCTTATTCCCCGACCCGATACCGAGGTGCTGGTTGAGAAGGCTCTTGAGCTGATAAAGGATATAAAAGCACCCAAAATCCTCGATTTGTGCGCAGGGAGCGGATGCATCTCGATTGCTTTAAAGCATCACAGGTCCGACGCTACGGTCACAGCCGTTGAGCTTTTTGAGGGCGCAAAGGTTTATCTTGAGCGCAATATAGAGCGTAACAGGGTCGATGTTGAGATACGCACCTTCGACGTGTTAAAAAAACCCGATGGCTTCACAAAATACGACCTTATAGTCTCAAACCCACCCTATATTGACGCTATCGCCATGACCGAGCTCGACAGCTCAGTTTTGCGTGAGCCCGAAACTGCCCTCTATGGCGGCGAGGATGGGCTCGACTTTTACCGTGCGATTGCAAAAAATTGGTGCCCTCTTTTGACCGAAAAGGGGAGTGTAGCCGTCGAAATCGGCTACGACCAGGGTGAGTCGGTGGCAAACATACTTAAAAGCAACGGTTTTGTTACTACCCTTTATAAAGACTACGGGGGCAACCCCAGGGTCATTATTGGTACACATAGAGGTTTATACTAAGTTTACAAACTAAGAATATATATGGAGTGATAAAGATGGCAGAGAAAAAAGCAGTTTCAGCCCAACAGGCAAAGAGCGAAGCACTTGCAACTGCTGTGGCACTAATCGAAAAGAAGTATGGCAAAGGCTCAGTCATGAAGCTGGGCGAAAACACTGCAATGAATGTTGAGGCTATCTCGACCGGCTCGCTCGGTCTTGATATTGCGCTCGGCATCGGTGGTGTGCCCAAGGGCAGAATAGTCGAAATCTACGGCCCCGAATCTTCAGGTAAGACCACCATCGCTCTGCACGTTGTTGCAGAGGCTCAGAAAAAGGGTGGCGAAGCCGCTTATATCGACGTTGAGCATGCTCTTGACCCCATTTATGCCCGTAACCTCGGTGTTGATATCGACTCTCTTCTCGTATCACAGCCTGATACGGGTGAGCAGGCGCTCGAAATTGCCGAAGCTCTTGTGCGCTCAGGTGCGCTTGACGTTGTAGTTGTTGACTCGGTTGCAGCGCTTGTTACCAGAGCTGAAATTGAGGGCGATATGGGCGACTCACACGTTGGCGTTCAGGCTCGACTCATGTCGGCCGCACTGCGCAAGCTGACCTCAGCTATCTCAAAGAGCAACTGCGTTGTTATATTTATCAACCAGCTTCGCGAGAAGGTGGGCGTTATCTATGGTAACCCCGAGGTAACCCCCGGTGGCCGTGCGCTCAAATTCTACGCATCGGTGCGTATTGATATTCGCAAGGCAGAGACCATCAAGCAGGGCACCGAAATGATTGGCTCACACACCAAAGCCAAGGTTGTTAAAAACAAGGTTGCACCCCCCTTCAAGACTGCCGAGTTTGACATTATGTATGGCAAGGGCATCTCAAAGTCGGGCGAAATAGTTGACCTTGCCGTTCAATATGACATTATTAAAAAGAGCGGCGCATGGTTCTCTTATAACGATGAGCGACTCGGTCAAGGCCGTGATAACATTAAAAAGCTTATTGAGACCAACGCTGAGCTCGCTGCCGAGATTGAAGCAAAGGTTATGGCTGCCCTCAAGGCCGATAAGGGGCTTGCAGAGCAACCTGCCGAGCAGGTAGAGTCTATCCCTGCAGCCGAAAAGCCGATGGCTCCCGTGCCAAAGGTGACCTCTCGCGTTAACCTCGATGTGGATGTTGATGACTAATGAGGCTTGAGCGAGTATCAATTCGCAGGGGCAAGGTTAACGCCCTATTCTTTGATTGCGACCCCCCGTTATTCGCACCATTGAGCGATGACGGAGGGGTGCTCATAGAGCGAGGCGTTTTTGACAGCGCTTCGCTAGAGGTCGGCTCTATCCTAAGTGAGGACGATTTGTGGCAGCTATGCGAGATCTCGCAGGGTGAGAGAGCCCGTCAAAGGGCGCTCTGGCTGCTTGACTCTCGTGACTACACAAGACGAGGCATGTTTTTAAAGCTCAAGCCTCTCTATGGTGAGGCTGCTGCGAATTTTGGTGCCGACTACTGCACCGATATCGGGCTAATTGATGATGAGCGCTACGCTCAGCGCAGAGCAGAGCTAATGAGCGAGCAGGGCATATCAGACCGAGATGCCGTGCGTCGGCTTGTGGCAAAGGGTGTCGATCGCAAAACTGCCGAAACGGCAGTTGAGTCGGTTGGCTCAGACCCAACCTCTCAGCTTGACAGCCTGATTGCAAAAAAGCATTCAGCCCGACTAAGCACGGGCGATAAAAAACAAATCGAGCGTGTGGTTGCCGCTCTCGCCCGTAAGGGCTTTGAGTTTAGCGACATACGTGAGGCGGTGTCACGCTTTTGTGACGCCGACAATGGCATTTATGACGATTAATATAAAGATTAAGTATTACGATTAAGAGGTAAGAGTTATGTCTATTAGAGTAGGTATGATATCATTAGGTTGCCCCAAAAATCAGGTCGATGCCGAGCTTATGCTGGCTCGTTTGCATGAGGGTGGCTACTACCTGACCAACGATGAGTCGAGCGCAGATGTTGTTATTATCAACACCTGTGGATTTATCGACGATGCAAAAAAAGAGGCTATCGAGAACGTGCTCGAGATGGGCGCTCTCAAAAAAGAGGGTCGCATTAAGGGTATCGTTGTAACAGGCTGTCTTGCAGAGCGTTTTGGCGAAGAGGTCAAGGCAGAATTGCCCGAGATAGATGTTGTGCTGGGTCTTGGAGCAAACGGTGATATTTGCGAGGCTGTTGAGCGCGCCTATAAGGGCGATGGCTTTAGCCGTTTCGGTGATAAGCCGAGCCTTCAGGATGAGGGTAAACGCCTTCTCACCACCCCCAAATACACTGCCTACCTTCGCATTGCCGATGGCTGTGATAACTGTTGCACCTACTGCACCATACCCGAAATCAGAGGCAGATATCGCTCAAAGCCGATGGCTGAGATTTATGCCGAGGCAAGAGACCTCGCCTCTCGCGGGGTTAAGGAGCTGGTGGTTGTCGCTCAGGATACCACTCGCTACGGCATCGATTTATACGGTGGTGGCCGTCTGCCTGAGCTGCTCGATCGCTTGTGCGATATTGAGGGCATTGAGTGGATAAGATTGCTCTATACCTACCCAGATTCTATAACCGACCGACTGCTCACCTCTATTTTGCAAAATAAAAAGATTCTGCCTTATCTCGATATTCCGCTTCAGCATTGCAACGGCGATATCCTCAAGGCAATGAATCGCAGTGGCAACTCAAAAGACCTTAAGGCGCTAATCGACCACATTCGTGATTTTGTGCCCGATATCACCATAAGAACCACCTTTATCACTGGTTTCCCCGGTGAAACTGAGGAGCAGTTTGCTGAGCTTTGCCAGTTTGTTAAGGATGTTGGCTTTGACCGACTGGGCTGCTTTGCCTATTCTGCTGAGGAGGGCACCATTGCAGCCACTCTGCCAAATCAGGTCGACGAAGAGACCAAAATGCGCAGAGCCGAGATTATTATGGATATTCAGTCCGACATTGTTGCTAAAAAGAACGAGCAAAAAATCGGCACCGAAGCCGAGGTTTTGGTCGAGGGCTACGATAGCTACATAAAGTGCTTCTTTGGCAGAACGGTGGGCGATGCTCCCGAGATTGATGCCAAAATCTTCTTCTGCACTGAAGGTCGAAAACCCGAAGAGGGCGATATTGTTAAGGTGCTCATTAACGATACCATTGAGTATGATTTGCTCGGCTCAATGGTGGAATAAGAGGTAAAACGATGAATCTACCTAATAAACTGACGGTGCTCAGAATAATTTTGGTGCCGATGTTCTTAGTTCTTTTAATGTGGGAGTTCCCCCATCACTATCTGATTGCAAACCTTGTGTTTGTTGGGGCATCCCTAACCGACCTTATCGACGGCAAGATTGCAAGAAAGCACGGACTTGTGACCGACCTCGGCAAGTTTTTAGACCCCCTTGCCGACAAGATGCTCACCACTGCCGCCTTTTTAGGCTTTATGGCTTGCTCTATCGGTGACCGTTTCGGTGGCGTGATGACCGATATGCTAATGTGGGTCAACTTTATTGTGCTAACCCGCGAGTTTCTTGTTACCAGTGTGCGTCTTATGGCTGCAGGTGGTGGCAAGGTGGTTGCCGCTAACATCTATGGCAAGCTCAAAACGGTATTTCAGATGGTTGCTATCATAACCACCATGGCTTTTGAGTATATTATCGGATTTGGTATTTTGCCCCAATTCGTTTGCAACATACTGGTTGTTACCTACACCGTGCTCATTTGGGTATCAACCCTCATGGCAGTTATTTCGGGCGTAGTTTATGTTTATCAAAACCGTCATTTTGTGGTAACAAAATAGGGGTTTACTTTTTAGAACGAGCAGTATATAATACTACTGTAAATGCGCTTATCGGGATAAGTAACCGACTTTATTGGTATCAGAGATGGAGCTTCATCGGCTGAAAGAGCTCCTTGCTTAATGGGTCGGCCAATGCCCCCGCCAGCACACGGCAGCAACAGACCGATTTTAGGTCTAACTATGGCTGTGCGGCTCGCCCCGTTACAGGCGACAAACAAGCTACAAATTCGGAGTGGGACCGCGGCGACCTTTATATCGCCGCCTCCGTCGTGTATCAAAGGTGATATACGACGGTTTTTTGTTATATAAAAAAGAGGTGACACATTATGTTTGAGAGAATTAAAGAGGATATAGCAACCGTTAGAGATCGCGACCCTGCTGCTCGCTCGGCTTTAGAGATATGGCTGTGCTACCCAGGTCTTAAGGCCATCAGAGCCCATCGCAAGGCTCGCTGGTTTTATGACAGAGGATATAAGCTCATAGCCCGAATTATATCTCAGCGTGCGTCACGCAAGTGGGGTATCGAAATTCACCCGGGCGCAACCCTAGGCCGCCGTTTGTTTATCGACCACGGCACGGGCGTTGTTATAGGCGAAACAGCCGAGATTGGCGACGACGTTACCATCTATCAGGGTGTCACCCTCGGTGGTACGGGTAAAGATATGGGCAAACGCCACCCAACCATAGGCAACAACGTGCTAATTGGCTCGGGCGCTAAGGTGCTCGGCCCCTTCAAGGTGGGCGACAACTCTCGCATCGCAGCAGGTGCCGTAGTGCTCCGTGAGGTGCCCGATAACTGCACGGCAGTGGGCGTGCCTGCTCGCATCGTTAAGAAAGACGGTGTTAAGGTTGGGCTGCTCGACCAAATCCACTTTGCTGACCCCGTTTCGCAGGAGCTATGCAGACTTCAACACGAAATTAATGAGCTTCGTGAATTAATAAATAATAAGTAGGAGATAGATTATGAAGATTTTTAACACCCTCACAAGAGAAAAGCAGGAGCTTACCACCGTAGCAGACGGCAAGGTAGGTATTTATGCCTGTGGCCCCACCGTTTATAACTTTATCCACATAGGCAACGCTCGCCCCCTTTGCGTATTCGACGTGCTTCGTCGTTACCTCGAGTGGCGTGGATACGACGTTAACTTCGTTCAAAACTTCACCGATATCGACGATAAGCTTATTCGCAAGGCTAATGAAGAGGGCATCACCGTGCCCGAGGTAGCCGAGCGCTATATTAAAGAGTTTTGGGTCGATGCCGAGGGTATGAACATCCGCCACGCAACCACCCACCCCCGTGCAACCGAGAATATCCCCGAGATTATCGCCCTTATCGAGCGCCTTATCGAAAACGGCTATGCCTATGCCAGTGGTGGAGATGTATACTTCCGTACCCTCAAGTTTGATGAATACGGCAAGCTCTCTCACCAGCCCCTTGAGGATTTGGAGGCAGGCGCCCGTATCGACGTGACCGAGGTTAAGGAGCACCCCATGGACTTTGCTTTGTGGAAGGGCATCAAGCCGGGTGAGCCTTATTGGGATTCACCCTGGGGCAAGGGCCGACCCGGCTGGCATATTGAGTGCTCTGCCATGTCTCAAAAATATATCGGCGAAACTATCGATATCCATTGCGGCGGTCAAGACCTTATCTTCCCCCACCATGAGAATGAGATTGCTCAGTCTGAGTGCGCTTGCGGCAAGCCCTTTGCAAACTATTGGATGCATAACGGCTATATCAACGTTGATAACCGCAAGATGAGCAAATCGCTCAACAACTTTTTCACCGTGCGTGAGGTTGCCGAGCGCTATGGCTATGAGCCCATCAGATACTTGATGATTTCATCTCACTATCGTAGCCCCATCAACTACTCAACCGATATCATCGAGCAGAGCCAAAACGCTCTTGAGCGCCTTTATACCTGCCGTGAGAATCTTGTGTTCCGTCTTGAATCGGCAGAGGATGGAGCTCTCACAGCCGATTTCGGCAAGTTTAAAGATGAGTTTATCACTGCTATGGATGATGACCTCAACACTGCCGATGCAATTGCAGCCGTGTTTAACCTCGCAAAAGAGATTAACATTATGCTCGGGGGCACCCCCTCAAAGCAGGATTGTGAGGCAGCCCTCGCAATGTTTGACGAGCTTTGCTCAGTGCTCGGTCTTGTTTATAACATCAATAAAAAAGACAGCCTTGATGAAGAGGTAGAGGCTCTTATAGCAGAGCGCACTGCCGCCCGCAAGGCAAGAGATTTTGCCCGTGCCGACCAAATCCGTGACCAGCTCAAGGATATGGGCATCGTGCTTGAGGATACTCCTCAGGGCGTCAAGTGGAGCAAAATCTGATTTTTAATGGAGAACTTTTAAATGGATAACACAATTGTTAACGGAATTCGACTCGGCGATATAAAGGCAGGACCCCTGCCCGAGATAATCCCCATTTGTCGCAAAGCGGCGGCAGACGGCTGCGTGCTGCTCAAAAACGAGGGGGATGTGCTCCCTCTCAAAAAGGGTCAGCGTGTTGCCTTTTTCGGCAGAACTCAAAACCATTACCTAAAGAGCGGCACAGGCTCGGGTGGTGGAGTTATCGTGCCCTACATCAGCGACCCCATTGAGGAGCTCAAGGCTTCGGGCATGGTCACCCTCGACGAAACCTTGCTCGGCATTTATTCGGCATGGGTTGCAGACCATCCCTTCGATAAGGGTCATGGCTGGGCAACCGAGCCCTGGTGTCAGGTCGAAATGCCCCTTGATGACGAGGTAGTTGCCTCTGCAGCAGAGCGTTGCGACGTAGCTGTTATTATGATTGGCCGTCTCGCAGGCGAAGATAAAGATAATGGCCGCCAAAAGGGCAGTTATCTTTTAAACGATGACGAGCTCGATATGATTAAAAAGGTTACTGCCAAATTCAGCAAGGTGGTAGCCGTGCTCAACGTTGGTAACATCATCGACACTGCATGGGTCGAGGAGTATAATGTTAACTCTCTGCTTTATATTTGGCAGGGTGGTCAAGAGGGTGGCAACGCCATGGCAGATATTCTGCTCGGCAGAGTTAACCCCTCAGGCAAGCTCTTTGACACCGTAGCAAAAGAAATAACCGATTATCCCTCAGACAAAAATTTCGGTGACTCCAAGCTCAATGTTTACGAGGAGGATATCTACGTCGGCTATCGTTATTTTGAAACAGTTGCACCCGATAGAGTTGTTTATCCCTTCGGCTTCGGTCTGTCTTATACCACCTTCGAGACCAAGACTCTCAGCGTTACCGATGCAGGTGGCAAAATCACCATAACAGCAGAGGTTAAAAACACAGGCTCTGTTGCAGGTCGCGAGGTCGTTGAGGTTTACTACGGCGCACCTCAGGGCAAGCTTGGCAGGCCCTTAAAGGAGCTTTGCGCATTTAAAAAGACTAAGCAGCTCGAAGCAGGCGAGAGCGAGACTCTCACCCTCTCGTTTGATATTGACGATATGTCTGCCTACGATGACAGTGGTGTAACAGGCAACCCCTACTGCTACGTGCTCGAAGAGGGCGATTACAAGGTCTATGTGGGCACCGATGTTAGAAGCGCAAAATGCGAGTTCACCTACACTATAAACGAGCAGGTGGTCACCCGTGAGCTTTCTCAGGCTTGCGCTCCCATCGTGCCGTTTAAGAGAATGCACCCCGTTGCCGACGGTGACGGCTTTAAGATGATTTATGAGGATGTGCCTTTGCGCAAGGTCGATATCTATGAGCGCATGGCAGCTAATCGACCTGCCGATATTGAACACACAGGCGATAAGGGCTATAAGCTTGAGGATGTGCGAGTAGGCAATTGCACCATGGAGCAGTTTATTGCCCAGCTCAGCGATTACGATATGTGCTGTATGGTGCGCGGCGAGGGCATGTGCAGCTACAAGGCTGCAGGCACAGGCAGTGCTTTTGCAGGCATAACCGAATCCCTTCAGCGCTTTGGCATACCTGCCATCGGCACCTCAGACGGCCCGAGTGGTCTTCGTATGCCCGGCAGAATCCTCTGCTCCCTCATGCCTAACGGCGCTTGCCTTGCATCGACATGGGATACCGACCTTTGCGAGGAGCTCTACTCCTACGAGGGTATGGAGATGTATGGCTACAAGGTCGACACCCTTCTCGGCCCCGGCATGAATGTTCACCGTCACCCCTTAAACGGTCGAAACTTTGAGTATTTCTCAGAAGATCCCCTGCTTTCGGGCAAACTTGCTGCCGCTATGTGCCGTGGTTTAGCTAAGTGCCATGTTACTGCAACCATTAAGCATATGTTTGCCAACAGCCAAGAGACAGGTCGACACACCTCATCCTCCGATATAAGTGAGAGAGCCATTCGTGAGATTTATCTGCGTGGCTTTGAGATTGCAGTTAAAGAGGGTGGAGCATCTGCCGTCATGACCTCTTATAACGCTGTTAACCGTTGCTGGACTGCAGGCTATTATGACCTAAACACCACCATTTTGCGTGGTGAGTGGGGCTTTGACGGCATGGTCATGACCGACTGGTGGACTCATTTTAACGAAGAGGGCGAGCCCGAGACTATGACCGACCTTGCTCGCATGATTCGTTCGCAAAACGACGTCTTTATGGTCTGCGCAAGCGCAGAAGCCAACCATCAGCGTGACAATCTCGCCGAGGGTCTTGAGAGTGGTCTTGTAACCCGTGGCGAATTGCAAAGAAGCGTTGCCAACATTTTGCGCTACGCAATGCAAAGACCGGGCTATTATCGTTACGCTCAGAGCGGCTTTAAGCCACTGGTTGTCGACTTCGACAGCCTTGAGCCCTTCTTCTGCACCGAAGAGGTTGAATCACGCAAGAAGTTTAAGGTTTATCTGCCTAAGGATGGAATCGTCAGCGTTAAGCTGACGGTCAGAAGCGACCGTTCACCTGCCGCTCAGATGCCCATTGAGGTGCATATCGGTGATTTGATGTCAACCGTGCTCGCAACAGGCACCGATGGCAAATCGCTAGAGTTTACATCTATCATCGTTTCGGGTGTGGGTGAGCGAGAGGTCGATTTCGGCTTCGACAGCGATGCCCTAACCCTCGAAAAAGCAGTTTTGAGCATGTAATATAAAAAAGCCAAAAAGCACCTTTGCCTAAAGCGAAGAATAGCTCAGGCTATTGCTCAGGGCCACAGTTTGATAAAAAGACTAAAACAGCAACTTTCACCGTCTATATCAACCAATGGCAAAATAAAAAAATTGCGACCGATAAGTTCACCTTCAGGCTCAATGAGTTTTTAAGTGGTTGCTCTGAGTTTGAGGGTGAGCTGACCGACCTTGATTTGAGCAATCTTCCCACGTCACCCAAAACTCAAAAGGTTGAGTCATTCAGAGGTTCGGGTGACTATTGGGGCTCAAAAGAGTATGGGGATTACGTTTATCTTATGCCAAATGAGGATGGAATTTGCTCCCCGGTAGATGGGGTAAAAATAACAGGCATCGGATTTATCGAGGGCAAACTGAGAATTCAGATTTATTTTGAAAATAGCCGAGATTTTGGTGATCACGGCTCTATAAGCGTGGTTGATAAAAATGGCAACCATGCCGACAACTTTGTTATTAGTTATTGGGATAAAGAGCATAAGGGAGGTTACGACGAGATTTTTTATGATATTACTCCTGATAAGCTACCAAACTATAAGGCGTTTGGCACCTTCATCACCTGCAAAGGCCGAACCGAAGGCCCGTGGTCGATTACCTTTCCTTTAAGGGATAAATAATAGTTAAATTGCCGAGTGCAAATTGCACTCGGCAATTTTTGTTATCGCAGGCGACAGTGCCCGCATCGTGCCGATAGCAAAATAAGTGCGATAGGGTATAAATACCTCGCGTTGTGAAGATATACAAGCCTTCGCCTTGATGGGTGTTGTGCAATGTTAATAACCCATGCGCCCCATTACCACTTGTTTGAAAAAAATTTAACAAGGTTTGCTTTGTCCCCTTGAAAAATAAACGGTTTTGTATTAGAATGATTAAGGTTATGCTGATAACCCTATAATATTGTTAAATAAACCTGTGAAAGGATGTTTTTATTCATGAACACTCTTAACAAAAAGACCGTTGACGATATTAACGTCAAGGGCAAAAAGGTTCTCGTTCGTTGCGACTTCAACGTTCCGCTCAAAAACGGCGTTATTACCGACGAAAACCGTATCGTTGCCGCTCTGCCCACCATCAAGAAGCTTCTTGCTGATGGCGGTCAGGTCATCCTCTGCTCACACCTCGGCAAGCCGAAGGGTGAGCCCAAGCCCGAGCTCAGCCTTGCTCCCGTAGCAGAGCGCCTCAGCCAGCACCTCGGTCAGCCCGTAGTTTTCGCTGCGGATGATTGCGTTGTAGGTGACAATGCTCGCGCCGCTGTTGCCGCTATGAAGGATGGCGACGTTGTTCTTCTTCAAAACACCCGTTATCGTGCAGAAGAGACCAAAAACGGCGAAGCCCTTTCTAAGGATCTCGCATCTCTGTGCGAAGTTTACGTTAACGATGCTTTCGGTGCAGCTCACAGAGCTCATTGCTCAACCGTTGGCGTTACCGAATATGTTGACACCTGCGTTGTAGGTTACCTCATGGGCAAAGAGCTTCAGTATCTCGGCAACGCTGTTGAGAACCCTGCTCGTCCCTTCGTTTGCATCCTCGGTGGTGCTAAGGTTGCCGATAAGCTCAACGTTATCGAGAACCTTCTGAGCAAGGCCGATACCCTCATCATCGGTGGTGGTATGGCTTATACCTTCGCTGTTGCTCAGGGCTACAAGGTCGGTACCTCTCTTGTTGACGAAACCAAGGTTGACTACTGCGCTGAAATGCTCAAGAGAGCAGAGGAGAAGGGCGTTAAGATTCTTCTTCCCGTTGATAACACTGCAGCACAGAGCTTCCCCGATCCCATCGACGCTCCCATCGAAACCAAGGTATTCCCTGCAACTGCTATTGAAGATGGCTGGATGGGCCTCGATATCGGACCTGAGAGCGCAAAGCTCTTTGCTGACGCTGTTAAGTCTGCAAAGACCGTTGTTTGGAACGGACCTATGGGCGTTTCTGAGAACCCCAGCCTCGCTGCAGGCACCATCGCAGTTGCCGAGGCTCTTGCTGAGACCGATGCTATCACCATTATCGGTGGCGGCGACTCTGCTGCAGCCGTTAACAACCTCGGCTTTGGCGACAAGATGAGCCACATCTCTACCGGTGGCGGTGCTTCTCTCGAATTCCTCGAGGGCAAGGAGCTCCCCGGTGTAGCTGCTGCTGACGATAAGTAATCATTAGCTAACTTAAATCGGGAGGACTGCATGGCTGTTCTCCCGACTTTTATGGATAACGAAAGGATGTAATTATTATGAATAAAGCTGTTCGCAAGGCTGTTATTGCCGGAAACTGGAAGATGAATAAGACCCCTGCAGAGACCACTGCTCTCATCAATGAGATGAAGCCCCTCGTTGCAGATGCTGATTGCGACGTAGTGCTCTGCGTTCCCTTTATCGATATCGCTGCAGCTGTTGAGGCTGCAAAGGGCAGCAACATCAAGATTGGTGCCGAAAACTGCCATTGGGAGAAGAGTGGTGCTTACACCGGCGAAATTTCTGCTGATATGCTCGTAGCTGCAGGCGTTGAATACGTTATCACCGGCCACAGCGAGCGCCGCACCTATTTTGGCGATACCGACGTTACCGTTAATAAGCGCACCAAGGCTGCTGTTGATGCAGGCCTGACTGCTATCGTTTGCGTTGGTGAGTATCTTGAGCAGCGTGAGCAGGGTGTTACCAATGAGCTCGTAGCTATGCAGACCAAGATTGCTCTTCAGGGCATCACAGCAGACCAGCTCGACAAAATCATCATCGCTTACGAGCCTGTTTGGGCTATCGGCACCGGCAGAACTGCTACTGCTGACCAGGCTCAAGAGGTTTGCGCTGTAATTCGCGAGACTCTCGCTGAGATTTATTGCCCCAAGTGCGCTGAGAGAGTTACCATTCAGTATGGTGGTTCAATGAACGCCGCTAATGCTGACGAGCTTGTAGGCAAGGTAGATGTAGACG
>JAZRMJ010000074.1:0-5769 GCA_045647445.1 Acutalibacteraceae bacterium
ACCATATAAAGCAAGATTTTTCAACAATATTTTTAGCGTTTTACAAACCTCTCTTTGGTTACCCTCAGCCTATGTTAGATAAAAATTGAGCAAAGATAGTCAAAATTAAATCGGTTTGTGCAAACTCGCCATAAAACCACCAAAAAATTCTTGCATTTTTTTGGAAAACTAGGACTATCTTTTTTTAAAATAAAGATTAGAATAAAAGCAATGTGACAATTCGGTCACACGCAAAAATCGAATGACCTGACCGACCTCGGTCAGAGCTTGAAAAGGGTGTGAGTTTCTTATGTTTCAGCTTCGCTGGATGTGGAAGAATCTCAAGGGCAGACGTTGGATGATGGTGCTCGGTCTGATTATCTCAGCCGTTACCATGTCTTGCACGGTCATTGTGCCCAAGCTATCGCAAATATTAATCGACGACGTGCTCTACGGTGGCAAGACCGACCTGCTCATTCCGATTCTTGTGGCTATGGTGAGCGTTAACTTCACTCGTCATTGCCTTAGATACGGCATGGTCACCTTGCTCGAAAAGGCAACTCAGCAAATGTATTTTAACATTCGCATGCATATTTTCAGCAACCTTGTTAATCAGGAGCAACGCTTTTTCGACCGTAATCGCACGGGCGATTTAATCACTCGAGTTACAGGCGACCTCGACTACATTCGACACACCGGTGCGTGGATTTCTTATCAGGTGGTCGACTCGGTCTCGCTCTTTTTGTCATCCATCATATTCTTAGCCACCATAAACGGCACCCTAACCCTCTCTATGCTGGCTGTTACCCCCTTGCTGCTGGTTGTTTCGTTTATATACATACGCAAGGTGCGACCCATGTATGCCTCGCTCAGAGACCGTCTCTCAAAGCTCAACACCACTGCTCAAGAGAACATTTCGGGCAACCGTGTTGTTAAAGCCTTCGCGCGTGAAGACTACGAAATTGAGAAGTTCAGTGAGTGCAATCAGGAATATAAGAATGCCAACATTGCCGTTCAGCGCAAATGGATGAGCTTTTGGCCTATTCTTGAGGTGCTCGCTCAGTCGCTGACCGTTGTAACGCTGCTCGTTGGCGGCCTTTTGATAATAAACGGCAAACTGACCTTTGGTGAGCTGACTGCCTTCTCAGGTCTTACCTGGGCGCTCTCCTTCCCCATGCAAAATTTGGGTATTATTCTCAACGACCTTCAGCGCTTTACTGCTGCTGCCAACAAGGTTATTGAGGTTTATTACGCTACCCCCACCATTATTGACCGTTACGATGCCATCACCCCCTCTGAGCGCATTAAGGGCGCTGTTGAGTTTGATAAGGTTAGCTTCTCTTTTGGTCGCACAGAGGTGTTTTCTAACATTTCATTCTCTATAAATCCGGGCGAAACCATCGCTGTTATGGGGCCGACCGGTTCGGGCAAAACCACCCTGCTTAACCTGATTTGCCGCTACTATGACGTTAAAGAGGGCTCTGTTAAGGTGGATGGAGTTGACGTGCGCCATTATGCGCTTAAAGCTCTGCGTGGCTCAATCGGCATCGCAACGCAAGATGTGTTTTTATTTTCAGACACGGTCGACGGCAACATCGCCTACAGCGACCCCGAAATGCCTGAGGATGATGTTGTGCGCTACGCAAAGGTTGCGGCGGCTGACGACTTCATTCGCAAAATGGAGGAGGGCTACAACACTATAGTTGGTGAGCGTGGCGTTGGCCTTTCGGGTGGTCAGCGTCAGAGAATTGCACTCGCTCGTGCTCTGGCATCAAAGCCATCCATTTTGATTTTGGATGATACCACCTCTGCTGTCGATATGGAGACCGAAAAATACATTCAGCAGCAGCTTCGCTCTCTCGATTTTGACTGCACCAAAATCATCACCGCTCAGCGCATATCCTCAGTCAAGAATGCCGATAAGATTCTCGTTTTTGAAAACGGAGAGCTGACCATCGGCACCCACGAAACCCTTGTCACACAGCCCGGATATTACCGTGAGATTTGCGAGCTTCAAAATGAACCGGGTCTTCCCCCACTTGATGCAGATTCAAGAAAGGATGGTGAGTGAGTATGGCACGTAACCGATTCGACGTTGACGAAGCCTTAGAAACCCCTTTTAACCTTGCTCATCTAAAACGCAGTCTTGTTTATGTTAAAAAGCAAAAATGGAAGATGCTTTTGTGTCTGCTACTCTCAGTTTCGGCATCAATAATCAGCCTTTTCGGCCCTAAGATTATTCAGCATGCACTCGACGTGACCATACCTAATAAGGATGAGGGCGAGCTGTGGCTTCTTGCAGGTGCTCTGGTCGGATGCATACTTATAAGCATTTTATTTACCTGTATAAGAAGCCTTGTTATGAACGTTGTAGGTCAATCAATTGTTTATGATATAAGAGCTGACCTTTTTGAGCATTTGCAAAAGCTCCCCTTCGCCTATTACGATAGTCGCCCACAGGGCAAAATACTCGTTCGCGTTGTGCAATACGTAAACGCCGTATCTGATATGCTCTCAAACGGTATTATCAATATCGTTCTTGAAGTGCTTAACCTGGTTTTTATTACCATATTCATGTTTCGCACCCACGCAGGCCTTGCCACCGTCATTTGCGCAGGATTGCCTGTGCTCGCAATTATAATCTTTATTCTCAAGCCTACTCAGCGTCGCACCACCCAGCAGGTATCTAACAAAGGCTCAAACCTGACCGCCTACACCTGCGAAAATATCGACGGTGTTAAGGTCACGCAGGCTTTTGACCGACAGGAAGAAAATATTAAAATCTATGAGGAGCTCGCAACTAAGCACCGCAAAGCATGGATGAAATATATCTATGTTGGTAACCTTGTTTGGTTCTCAACCCACAACATTCAGGAGTTTGTAACCTGCCTGACCTATTATTTCAGCGTTATGGTCTTTCAGCCTGACGTGTCAGTCGGTATTATAATCGCAATGGGTGCCTTCGCCTCACGCTTCTGGCAACCCATATCTAACCTTGCAAACCTTTATAACAACCTTATAAACTCTATCTCATATCTTGAGCGCATATTTCAGACCATTGATGAGCCTGTTAACGTTTGCGATGCACCCGATGCAACAGAGCTGCCCCCCATTAGCGGTGCGGTAGAGTTTAAAGACGTTTGCTTTGAGTATGAGCCGGGGGCTCGCGTGCTAAACGGTGTCAGCTTCAAGGTTGAGCCTGGTCAATCAATTGCTCTTGTAGGCCCCACCGGTGCAGGCAAATCGACCATCATCAACCTGCTCAGCCGATTCTATAACATCACCTCGGGCACCGTCACCATTGACGGCCACGATATATCCAAAGCGACCCTCCATTCACTTCGCTCGCAAATGGGTATTATGATGCAGGATTCATTCATATTCTCAGGCTCAATCGCAGAGAATATTCGCTACGGACGACTTGATGCCGACGATAGCGAAATTAAAGTCGCTGCAAAGGCTGTAAGAGCCGATGACTTTATTTCTAAAATGGGCAACGGCTACTACACCGAGGTTAACGAGCGAGGCGGCAGTCTCTCTCAGGGTCAAAAACAGCTTGTATCCTTCGCACGAACCATGCTCTCTGACCCCAAAATTTTGATTCTTGATGAGGCTACCTCATCTATCGATGCTCGCACCGAGCATCTGCTCCAGCAGGGCATCGACACCCTCATTAAGGGGCGCACATCCTTTATTGTTGCGCACCGTCTATCCACCATTCGCAGGTGTGACTGCATTATGTTTATTGACCACGGTCAAATTGTTGAGCGTGGCAGCCACGATGAATTGATGGCTCTGCGTGGCAGATACTACGATTTGGTTACTGCCCAGCAAGAAAAAGGTATAGCAGAATAAAATTAAAACTCCACGGATTAAATCCGTGGAGTTTTTTGGTTGTTAATTAATAGAAGTCAAATCCATCACCTGATAAACTAAGCATTGCACCGAGAACAGCGTTTACAATAATGAAAACAATAATCACAGCAACAGCTACGATTGAAAGAATCATACCAATCGTTGCAAACTTGTTTTTTAGGCCAACTTCGGCAGACTTCTTTTGACCCAAAATACCAAACACGATACCCACTACTGCCACCACAAAGGGGATGGCTCCACCAAGGCAAGCAGCAAGACAAGAGCAGATGGTACCAAGGGCGAGAGCAACAATACCACAAATTAATGAAACAAGGCCAAAGGTTTTGCCGGGGTCAACAGCAGGCACTTGGGTAACGGAGGTCTCAACAGCCTCGACCTCTCCGTCAACAAGTGACTTGCCGCATGCGCTACAAACCTCAATGCCGTCTTGAATTTCGGCGCCACAAGCAGAACAAAACATGATAAATTACCTCCAAATATAAGATATTTTGATTGTATCACACTCATTTTTACAATTCAATGTATATTTGTAAATACATGTGAACAATTCTCTCGATGTTAGATTTTTAAATTGCTGTTTACAAAGTATTAATTGCTTTGTAATATGAATATAACCACTTCGCAACATTTTAATTTAACGGGGTAAAACCATGGTATTTAACGGTCAATACTTTTTGACCGAAAAATCTATACCTTTAATCGCATTGACCTTGCCGTATGATTTTTTAAGCGACGAAACTTTAATTATATCACTCATAGCCATTCATCCTTCGTGAAATTTAAGACTATTATACTACAAGGTTCGATTATTTGCATAGTGCTTTTAACTAGTTTTTTATCTCTTTTTTTGTGATATATTGTGTCTTGACGAGGTAGCTTATAAATCATATACTAAACACGAAACTTTCGATTCAGAAAGGTTGGTTTTTATGACAATTGATCTTACTTTAGTTCCGTTTTCGGCTCCCCTGACCTATCTGTGCGTGAGCAATATTATCAAAGAGAATTGGGTTCGTAAATTCGATGAGAGTGGTCTTTATCTTCGCACTGCAGCAGGTAGCGCTGACAGCGACAACAACGGCCACCTTGCAAAAATCATCCCTCTAAAAGAGGGCAAAGAGGTTCCCTTCATCTACACGGCTACCCCGTGGGAGCTGGTCATCTCTTTTGAGAGCAACAAAATTCGCATGAGCTTTGATAAGTGCGGTCAGCTTCGTGTTAAGGGTGAGGGGCTTGGTTTGAAGCTCTTATTCCCCTCAAACAAGCTTGAGGAATTTTTGGTCTTTTCTGAAAACAGCCGTTACATCAACTACTTTCAATACGACAGCAAGTTTTTGTTCACCTTCTTAAAGGGCGAATACGAGATTTTTGACAAGGGCCTTGAGGCTTGGGATGACCCCAAATCCATAACCATGACGGGGGAGGATTGGGAGCTATCAGTCGAGCAGTTTGAGGTGGTTCACACCCCTGTTGAGTCGCTCGAGAGCTACGCAGATTGCGTTCAGTTCACCCGTGACAGCTTTGAGAATTACGCATCCTTCGTTACAAAGGGTGTGCCCACTCGCTATATAGATGCCGCTTTGCAGGCAGCCTATGTTAACTACACAGCTCAGGTTGAGAATTCGGGTCTTTTAAACGGCCGTGTGATGCTCATGAGCAAAAACTGGATGAACAGCGTTTGGACGTGGGATTGCCAATTCAACGCAGTTGAAACTGCCAAATACGACCCCCATGCATCGTGGGATAATTTTGCATCCCCCTTCACCCGTCAGCACGAGACGGGATATCTGCTCGACTGCGTCAGTGGTCGACGCTACATCACCTGCTACACTAAGCCTCCAGTTCACGGATGGGCTTTGTCTCACCTTCGCAATGATGGCGTGCTTGATAGCGAAAAGACCAAGTGGGCTTATG
>JAZRMJ010000075.1:0-1541 GCA_045647445.1 Acutalibacteraceae bacterium
GCGAGAATATAACCTCTGCTTTGCCCGAGAATCACGTTAAGGTCGATATCCGTAGGGGAGAGGGCGACAATGACCGAATAATCACCATAGAGGGGATAGAGATATGAAAATTCTTGCGTTGGAATGTGCCGACAGCTCAGCCTCTTCGGCAGTAGTCAGTGACGGCAAAACAGTTTGCGAAAGCTTTGTTAGCGCAGGGCTCACCCATAGTCGCACCTTAATGCCCATGGTCGACAGTATGCTTAAAAATTCAGAGATAGCTCTCAGCGATATTGACCTGTTTGCCGTTACCGTAGGCCCCGGCTCTTTCACAGGCCTTCGCATCGGCATTGCCGCCTTAAAGGGCATGGCTTATGGCTTAAATAAACCCTGTGTGGGCATCTCGACCCTTTATGCGACTGCCCTTGCAGTTAAAGACCGCAAGGGTATCATCTGCGCCGTTATGGATGCAAGGTGCAATCAGGTCTATAACGCCCTCTTTGAGTCAGATGGCGATAAACTAACAAGGCTTTGCGAGGATAGAGCCCTCATGTGCGACGAGCTTGCAGGTGAGCTTGAGGCTATCAGAGCTAATGACCCCGATACCGATATTATTTTAATTGGTGGTGGTATGGAGCTATGCTACAAGAATTTTGGTCAGAGACTAAATTGCAAAACCGTTTCCGATAATCTTAGGGTTGCTCGTGCGTCTCTTGTCGCCTTTGCTGCAGAAGGGGTGGAGCAAATATCGGCAAATGAGTTGCTACCATCGTATCTTCGCCTGCCGCAAGCAGAGAGAGAGCTTAAAGCTAAACAATCAAATTAACCTAAAGGGATGAAATATTATGTCAAAAACAATAGTAATCGGCTGTGACCATGGCGGCCCCGAAATGAAAAACGAGCTCGCTCAGTACCTTACCGAAAACGGCTATAACGTAATCGATTGCGGTATTAAATCGGGTGAAGCGGTCGACTACCCCGAGATGGCGCTTAAAGTGTGCAACGAGGTGCTAAGCGAGGATGGCCGCCTCGGCATTCTCGTTTGTGGCACCGGTATTGGCATGTCAATGTCAGCCAACAAGGTCAAGGGCATCAGAGCGGCTGCTTGCAGCGAGGTTTACAGCGCCCGTTTGACCCGTATCCATAACGATGCCAACGTTTTGTGCATCGGCGCAAGGGTTGTAGGTATCGAAACTGCCAAAATGCTCTGCATCGAATTTGCCAAGGCTGAGTTCGAGGGTGGCAGACATCAGCGCAGAGTCGACCTCATCACTCGCATCGAGCAGGATGGTCACCTCTAATGGCAGGGGCAAAGTCAACCAAAACGGTCTTTTTATATGTTCTTCGTATTTTGATGGAGAATACCGATGAGGCTCACCCAATGACGGCTGAAGCCATCATAGAGCAGTTATATGAATATGGCTATTCATGTGATCGCAAGGCCGTTTATCGCTATATTGAAGCCCTCGAAGAGTTTGGCATCGATATCGGCAAAAGCGCTACCTCACCACGAGGCTACTATGTAATAAGCCGAGATTTTGAATTGCATGAGCTAAAATTGC
>JAZRMJ010000076.1:0-8201 GCA_045647445.1 Acutalibacteraceae bacterium
GACCGCTTGGCCCCCGACTTGTCATTTTGCCGTAGCTTTCGCACAAAACCCAGATTTGATAAAACTTCAACGGGTCGGATTGATTTATGCGCTCAGCAATCCTTTTCGGCGGCTCGCCTATAAGCTGAATGTCGGCGCCAATCGTCCTATCCGATATGGCGCACAACGCATAGCGACCGCTGTGGCTAATCGATATTTGCAAATCGTAGCCCTCAATAAACGGCTTGCCATTATTATCAGCGCAAAGCTTAACCTCGCTTTTATCAATTGAAAGATGCTTTGCAACCATTTCTCGAGTTACCATGTCAGCGGCAACGCATAACCGTCTGGCGTCATCAGAGCGCAGCCTATTACATCGCTCACGGCGATGCCCAGCCATCATATGATATGCATTCTCAAACTGCTCATCACTGAGCGAATCGATGCATAAAAAGTCGAAATCAAAAAAATAATTATCCATGTGTTTATAATATCACAAGTAACAGCCTTGTTCAAGTGGTTAAAATCTTGACAATATATTTTAAATGTGATATCATTTTCGCTGTTTTAAAGTCCAATAAGGTAGGTTGGTTAAATGGGAATTGTCGAGCTAATGATGACCTCAATCGGTCTGGCTATGGATGCCTTTGCTGCAGCCATCTGCAAAGGCTTAAATATGAAGCGCCTTAATCATAAACAGGCAGCTCTTATTGCCCTGTTTTTTGGTGGCTTTCAGGCTCTCATGCCCTTTATCGGATGGGTGCTCGGCAAACAGTTTGAAGCCTACATAACCGATTACGACCATTGGATTGCATTTGGTCTTTTGGCTTTCATCGGCGGCAAAATGATTGTCGATGCCTTTAATAAGGATGACGATGAAGAAGATTGCAACGATTTTAATATCAAAGAATTGCTTGTCATGTCCATCGCAACCAGCATCGATGCGCTGGCAGTCGGCATAACCTTTGCAACTCTGGGCATGGATATAACCCTGCCTGTCATTATGATTGGCACCGTCACCTTCGCAATGTCCTATGCCGGTGTAGCTATCGGCCATCGCTTTGGTGCTCGCTTTAAGGATAAGGCTGAGCTTGCAGGTGGAGTTATTCTCGTGCTTATCGGCACCAAGATATTGCTCGAGCATTTAAGCTTGCTACCCTTTTAAGTTGTTAGGAGGATAAAATGTCTAAACGCAGTTTGTTTATGCGATATGTTGTGTTGGTTTTCGGTTTTTTCTTTGTAGCCCTCGGCATCGCTCTGGCAAAGCATAGCCATCTTGGTATCTCGCCTGTATCATCTATTGCCAACGTCATGAGTTTAAAATTTGATGCGTTGTCGGTCGGCACGTGGATTATGATTAGCAACAGCGTAATGATACTCGCTCAGATTGCTCTGCTTCGCAAAAAATTCAAACCTCTACAGCTTTTACAATTTCCACTTTCAATATTATTAGGTGTGCTAACTGACCTTAATTTGATGATAGTCTCCTACATCCCCAACGGGCTTTACACTGTTCGTCTCACTCTCGTTTTTGTGGGTGTTATTTCCCTCAGCATCGGCATATCCCTTATGGTAATATCCGATACCGTTATGAATGTAGGTGAAGCAATGGTCAGCGTTATCGCAACCCTCACTCGCAAAAACTTCGGCACCGTTAAGGTGATTTTTGATGTTAGCTGTGTGACCCTCTCTATAATATTGTCTCTTGTCTTTTTTGATATGACCATCGTCGGCACCCGAGAGGGCACCGTTATCACAGCTCTTTGCACCGGCTTTGTGGTCAAATGGATGACAGCTCGATTAAAAGGCCCAATAACTAAACTGTTTTAAAATTAAAACCCGACCAACGGTCGGGTTTTGTTTATTATATTCTTGCGACCCCACTCTTAATTGCTGCATCGGCAACAGCTTTCGCAACGGTCGGAGCAATGCGCTCATCAAACGCCTTAGGCAAAATGTAGTCAGGTGCGAGTTCCTCATCTGATACAAGCGAAGCAATAGCAAAGGATGCAGCCATTTTCATCTCGTCATTAATGTCAGATGCTCTCACGTCGAGCGCACCTCTGAATATACCTGGGAAGGCAACAACGTTGTTAATCTGGTTTGCAAAGTCTGAACGACCGGTGCCAACAATGAATGCGCCACCTTTTTTAGCCGCATCAGGCATAATCTCGGGTGTGGGGTTTGCCATTGCAAAAACGATTGACTTATCATTCATGGTCGAGACCATCTCGTTTGTCACAATGTTAGGAGCTGAAACGCCAACAAACACGTCAGCCCCCTTCATAATATCGGCGAGCGAGCCTGTTTCACGGTTGGGGTTTGTTTTCTCAGCGAGCTTTTGATGCTCCTCGCTCAAACCGTTCATACCTTTAGAGATAGCACCAAATCGGTCACACATAATAAGGTTCTTAACCCCAAGCTTTAAAAGATGCTCACCGATTGCAGTGCCTGCTGCACCTGCACCGTTAATGACGCACTTGATGTTTCCAATGCTCTTATCAGCAAGTTTCAATGCGTTGAGCATAGCGGCGGCAACAACAATAGCAGTACCGTGCTGGTCGTCATGAAAGACGGGTATGTCGCACTTTGCTTTGAGCTTTCTCTCAATCTCAAAGCAACGGGGAGCAGCAATATCCTCAAGATTAATACCACCGAATGAACCCGAAATGCGATAGATAGTGTCAACTATCTCGTCAACGTCGTTAGAACGAATGCAGAGGGGGAATGCATCTACCCCTGCAAATTCCTTAAACAATACGCATTTACCTTCCATTACAGGCATGCCTGCTTCAGGCCCGATATTGCCAAGCCCAAGCACGGCTGAACCATCGGTTATAACGCCAATAAGGTTCCATCTGCGAGTCAGCTCAAACGACTTGTTATAATCCTTTTGAATTTCAAGGCAGGGCTGAGCAACACCGGGGGTGTAAGCCATCGACAGATCCTCGCTGCAAGAAACCTTGCTGCGAGCGACCACCTCGATTTTACCTTGCCAATCATAATGTTTTTCTAAAGCCTTCTGTTTAATATCCATATAATCACCTGATTTTAAAAAGTCCAACCTCTATATTATACTTTAATAAACTGTTATGTCAATAGATTGACCTCATAGCAAATTTTATTAAAACATCTTCACAAGATATATTCTAAATGTTATAATATAAGAAATCAATGCAAGGAGGCAAATATTATGCTGGGTGCAATAATAGGCGACGTTGTCGGCTCGCTTTATGAATTTGAATCAAATAAAACTAAAGATTTTGAGCTGTTCACCCAATCCAATCACCTGACTGATGATAGCATGATGACTATTGCAATCGGCTGTGCGTGTGCAGGGTCAGATTTGACCGATGAGGATGATTTTAAAGCCTCTGCCATTTACTACATGCGCAAGATAGGCCGCGAATATCCAAACGCAGGCTATGGTGGTGGCTTTTATCGATGGCTCATGGGCGATTTCATGGGAGCCTACAATAGCTTTGGCAACGGCTCAGCAATGAGAGTATCTCCGACAGCGTGGTATGCCGACTCCCTCGACCATGCCGAAACCCTTGCAAGGTGGAGCGCAGAGGTCACCCATAACCATCCGGAGGGTATTAAGGGTGCCCAGGCTGTGTCAGCAGCCATCTTTCTTGCGAGAGTGGGCAAATCAAAAGAAGAAATTAAAGCCTATATCGAGCAGGAATATTATCCTCTCGATTTCACCCTCGACGATATTCGTCCTACATATGAGTTCGACGTCACCTGTCAGGGCAGTGTGCCCGAGGCAATAATGTGCTTTTTAGAGTCAACCGACTTTGAGGATGCAATACGAAACGCAGTATCCCTCGGAGGGGATTGCGATACTCAGGCTGCAATGGCAGGAGCAATCGCTGAGGCTTATTACGGTATCCCCGACGATATAAAGGATCAGGTTTTTGAATATTTCGACAGCACAATTGAAGACTATTATTTAACCTACGCCGAAATTTAAAAAAGGTCGCAGATTAAATCTGCGACCTTTTGCCATTTAATCAAGCTACAACCGACTTTTTCTTGCCGTTTTTCTTTCTGGGATATTCTCTGATGCGAATAATGAAGTCAGATTTCAATTACGCAATCTTTATCAATAATTTTTTTGCAGTCTCTTTCATTTGTGAGACCTCCTCTGTGTTAATCCTCTTTATAGCATTTATTGCAGCAGTGGCTTTGCGCCGACTGTTAGACTGAATAATCAAAATAATCCATATCACGATTATCGGTAACCATGCAGCATAATCCATCGAAAAACCTCCCTAAAGCAAGGGCAATAATGACGCAGTTTATCATAGTGTGACCTTTAAGTCAATAAAATGTGAATAACGTTCATATAGGTGCGTTTGATTTATAAATCATAATCATATGTTATTAGATAGAGTTTGGCTTAAAATGTGCAAAAAAACACTTGACACCGACTGTTTCAATATATATAATAAGGTTTGTTGCAAGAAGCAACGAATAATATGCGGATATGGCGGAATTGGCAGACGCGCTAGATTCAGGTTCTAGTCGGGGCAACTCGGTGCAGGTTCAAGTCCTGTTATCCGCACCAAAAAATCCTCGTTCTTTGGAACGAGGATTTTTTTATCCAAGCCGATAGGCTTGGTATATCATCACGACGTAGTCGTGTATATCATCGCCGTAGGCGTATATCATCACACCTTTAGGTATGTATCAAAAATCCTTTCGCAATGATGATATACAAAACTAAAGTTTTGATGATATGCAATTCCTTGCGGAATTGATGATATACAACGGCAAGCCGTTGATTTTATTCCGCTTTTATGATATAATACACATAGGCGGTGATGACTTGAAAAAGAAAGTTGTAATTTTTTCTGCTATCGTTTTACTTGTAATACTTATTGTTATTAATTTTCCTATTTATAGGTTGACTACATTTTTGGGACTTCATAATTTTTATAGTGTGGAAGAAATGCAAAAAGTTATGTATATTGGAACTCCTTGGGATCGCGCAGATGCCAAAGATGTTATGAATTTAGCAAACCAAGCATTTAGTGACTGCGGTCATTCCGAAGTAGAAAATGAAAATAAGTACGGTAAACTCTCTGTGTATGCATCTTCAATAGAAACTTACCCTGAAACAGTAAAAACAAAATACTCACTTAAACTATGGTCTGCACATTTGGATGAAAATGAAGGATATTTGTGGGTATATTATTCTCAAGAGGGACTGGATATAGACGGTGAAACGGATTATGGTAGTTGGAATATACCTTCTCTTTGGAAAGTCGAAAAAGACGCTAAAGGAAATTGGGTAGTTACAGAAATAAAAGAACATCCATAATCATTTGAATTTGCTATCTAAATACTAGATAAATCCTCGGTTTTTAACCAGTTCTTTTTCGGACACGAGAGACAAACAAAAATCCGTTCACGAAAGTGGACGGATTTTTGTTTGTATTATTCACTATTCAATATTCATCATTCATTATTCATTAAACGAGAACGGATTTTCGAATGAATAATGAAGAATGAAGTCGCCTGCGACTGATGAATAATGAATAATTATTGTGCCTTCACCACTCTTATGCTATAATACACTTAAGGCGGTGATGATATGAAAAGGTTATTTTCAATAGTAATTGTTTTTATAATGATTTTTTGCCTTTCTGGTTGTGAAAAAGGATATGAGCCTGCACCTCAAATAACGGAAGGTGAGTTTCCTTTTGTTTTGGAATATGAAATAAATGGAGAAAGATATTTAATTGAAGATACTGTGGTTTGTTCCTTTGATGGTTATGACCTTTCAAATCCGTTTCCGTTTATGGATTATTCACGCACTTGGTATGCATCTTTAAAAAGTGGAGAAGAACAAAAAAGGTTGATTTTAGAACTTGAAGGAAATACAGAATCAGTACTTGTTAAAGGTAGAATTAACACTGAGTCAAAGGTGAATTTATTTTATGGTTCCGGCGGATATTATTTAGGTGACCCCGAAGATTTTGAAAGAGTTCCTTGCATTAATTATGTCGAAGAATATAAAACTTCAGAAAAAATAACGCATAATGAAGTTACTCCGCTTACAAATAAACAGTTGGAAGAATATTTTGGTATTAAAATCATTAGATTTGAGTTTAGTAGTCCAATAGAGAACAAATTTGAATAGTATTAAAGAAAATCATCGGTTTTCAGAGCCCTTTCATTCGTGTCATTAAGTTCAAACTACCCAGAAAAAGCAAGTCGAAAGACTTGCTTTTTCTTTTTCAACGGAATTTTTGGATTGCTTCGGCAGTGAAATATTCTTGTGGAATGTGAAATGCGCTGTGGTGTGTGGGATTAATTTCATTTTCTGCCACAACAGAAATTTTCACAATGCGATAGCATTATTTCGCTTTTGTGAAGCAAATATTTACGATCTCCTTGCCCCGCCACATGAAACATGCTATACTATATTTATGAGGTGAGTTTGTGTATATGGTGGTATTGTTAATTGTTTGCACCTTGCTTTTGGCACGCAACATTTCAGGATATGATAACCGATATTATAACTATAAATATTTCACTGTAGATAATAAAACTTTGGCTCGCTTATTATTGCCTAAAAGCACAGGTTGGTCTCGACATAATATCAAACGAGCAAAAAACGATTTTAATAAAATGACTTATGTTGGTCTTTCTTTTTATATTTGCAATCTGATTATAATTGTTCTAATTCCTATTCTTTTGTTTTTCGTTCCCGAAATAAAAACAACACCTTTTGAAATAGAAACACGCTATCTTTATATACTTGTTGATACTATAAACGAGAAAATTCCTGTGTTGCTTACTTTTATATTGTTATCGGCAGAAATTATTTTTGAATTTATCAATACAATGCTACAGTCAAAAAATAAAAAGTTTTTAATGTTTTTGTTGTGTGTTTTGGTTGTTATTGCATGTTTATTTGGAATTATGCAAATAAAAGAACTTATCTATTGTTTTATCTAAAAATCCTCGGTTTCGACCGATTCTTTTTTTATCAAAGCCGATTAAAGGAGGGGTTTGCCATGACAGGCATTTATATCCACGTACCATACTGTGTAAAAAAATGCGGATACTGCGATTTTTATTCGGTTTGCGATTTATCGTCAGCACCTGAATATGCAAATGCCGTCTGTCGTGACCTATCGAGGTTGCAGTCTAAGGCAGATACCCTCTATTTCGGAGGAGGCACCCCGTCCCTCATCGGAGCCGATCTGCTTAGCAAGATGATTGACTCAGCAACACCCCGTTTGACCGACAATGCCGAAATAACCGTAGAGGTCAACCCTGGTGACGATACTGCCACCCTTATTCCCACTTTAGCGAGAGTGGGCGTCAATCGCCTTTCTATAGGCATGCAGTCTCATTGCGATAATGAGCTCACCCTTCTTACTCGCAGACACAAAGCGAGCGACGTTGACCGTGCCATCGAGATAGCCCACCAAAGTGGTATCACCAATATATCTTTAGACGTTATGCTCGGCATCGAGGGTCAAACCATCAAGTCGCTCGACTCCACCTTGAAGTTTTGTGCTGATAGTGGAGCGACTCATGTCTCAGCCTATATGCTAAAGATAGAGGATGGTACCCCCTTTAGCATAGCCAACTATCGCCCTCAGGATGAGCTTCAGGCTGATATGTATCTGCATACTGTAGAGAGCTTGTCAAAGCTCGGCTTTGAGCAGTATGAGATCAGCAATTTCTGTCGAGGCTCAAAGCGTAGTCGTCATAATATGAAGTATTGGACAGGGGAGGACTATATCGGGTTAGGATCGGCAGCTCATTCATATATAAATGGCAAACGCTTTTATTATCCTCGAAGCATTTCTTCTTATATAAAGGGTGAAAAACCGATTCAAGATGGAGTGGGTGGCACCTTCGAAGAAAAAATTATGCTCGGTCTTCGTCTTTCTGACGGAGTCAATTTGAATCAGCTTGCCATCGACCATCCCGACCAAAAAGCGATAATCGAAAATATTGTAAAAACAGCGAGTGACCTGTGTAAAGCTCAACTTGCTTATTTAGAAAATGGAGTGTTGTCACTAACTGCAAAAGGCTTTCTCGTTTCAAATCAAATAATTTCTATTTTAATTTAAAAAACACTTAGAAAGCATATTGTTTTAAAATTAATAAATGCGAGAAAACGGCATAAAATCAGGGGGATTTAAGACCTTTCAAAAAAACTTGCAAAAAAAGTGAAAAAAAGTGTTGACAAA
>JAZRMJ010000077.1:0-9325 GCA_045647445.1 Acutalibacteraceae bacterium
TGGGCAGATATACCCTCATGCCGGGAATGGCAGAAATAGCGGCAATATCTTGGGCACTGTGGTGTGTCATACCGAGT
The DNA here is from genome assembly GCA_045647445.1 of Acutalibacteraceae bacterium. GTDB lineage: Bacteria > Bacillota > Clostridia > Oscillospirales > Acutalibacteraceae > RGIG2206. The sequence goes on from JAZRMJ010000077.1 coordinate 78, forward strand.
GAGCCGTAGCTGACACCACCCGATATACCGATTAGCTTAACATTGGTGTGAGAATAGGCTACGTCCACCTTGATTTGTTCAAGGCTCCTTGTGGACAGAAAGCAGGCAGGAGAGGCGGCAAACGCCTTTTTGCCCAGTCTTGCCATGCCTGCGGCGGTGGAAACAAGACTTTGCTCAGCAATCCCGACCTCAAAAAATTGCGCAGGGTATTTGTCTGCAAAGGGGGCAAGTGAGGCAGAGCCTCTTGAATCGCTGCACAGAACCACTATTGACGAGTCGTAGGAGGCGTGTTCGCACAGTACATCGCATATAACCTGACGATTGGGTATTTTGTTCATACTACTTCCGCCTCCCTTTGTAAGAGTTCGGTTAATGCGTCAGTATATTCCTGTTCGGTCGGCACACGGTGGTGCCACTCAACACGGTTTTGCATGAAGGACACACCACAGCCCTTGGTCGTATGAGCTATAATGACCGATGGTTTGTCGGTACATTGCTTTGCAAGCTCAAAGGACTTTAGCAGACTTTGGATGTCATTACCGTCTGCACATATTACATTCCAACCGAATGAAGACCAGCGCTCATCTAAATTCTTTTGCGACATAATCTGCTCGGTTGAACCCGATATTTGCAGACGGTTGCGGTCAATAACGGCACACAGATTTGAAAGTGCATAGTGACCACCTGCCATAGCACCCTCCCAAACCGAGCCTTCTGCCAGCTCGCCGTCACCCATTACGGTGTATACTCTGTGGGGCTTTTTATCCTGCCTTAGGGCAAGCGCCATACCTACCGCAACATTTAGCCCGTGCCCTAACGAGCCTGAGTTCATCTCTATTCCGTAAACTTTGTTGTTAGGATGACCGATGTATTTACTTGCATATTTAGATACGGTCAGCAAATCAGAGCTAGGAAAAAAGCCCTTATCGCACAGCACGGCGTAGAGCGCTTCAACGCAATGCCCTTTACTGAGTATAAAATGGTCACGGTCAATACTCGTAAAATTGTCGGGGGTTATATCCATAACGGCGTTATAAAGAACGTTGAGAATATCTATAACCGACAAGTCACCACCTATATGCCCCCCTTTAGCATTGAAAACAATATCCAAAACCGAGCGACGCAAGGCGTATGATCTTTTTTGCAGGTTCATATTATTCCCCCCTTAGATATGCTTTTATCTCCTTCTCATTTTCATCATATAGATCGGGCTTAATGCCAATGTATTTGCAGGCCTCATAAAGCACCGGCACAACATTCTGATGGATGCCGACGCAGTGATGGATATACGGTCCCTCTACGATTTTTGCTTCAAGACGCTTGATATTATCCACCTCAATCCAAAGGTATGTTCCCATTCCCTTAGGCCCGTCAATTCCTTTTGCGTTGCCAAGAAGTAATGAATACTCACCCTTATCGCCGTCAAAGCGGGCGATGGTAAGCTGTCCGTGCTTTGCCTCTGCGGTTATCGCACCTGGGTAATCGAATGCCAGCGGATAGGTAATGCATGGTCTGCATCCTGCAACCGATAACGGCCACGGACCACAGTGCTGAAGCAGCTCACCGTTTTCTATGTCGGGATGGCGTATTGTCCAATCAGCGAAGAAGCTGCGTGTACCGTCGTTTGCTGCTGCCTCTACCATCAGGGCCGTTACCGCTCCGTGTATATCGGTTTCGCATACAACCGGTATGCCCTTATCATTAAGTAACGCATTGGCGGCACAGGGCATTATGCCAAGTTCATCCTGCAACGCATTCCAACATTGAATAGCCGCAGCAGAGCAGTTGTATTTCTTAACTAATCGCTCCATTGCAACAGCCAAGCCGGCTATGCTTTCAAGCTGTTGGTCACTAACCTTTATATCCATCATCTCACGGCAATATCTGACAGTTTTATCCACATCGGTTTTGTCTGCTATCGCCCTTTTAACCTCCTGCGTAAGTTCAGGAAGGGGGATAGGGGATAGCTCGATATTGAATTTTTCAAGCAATTCTCCCTCGTTGCACATAGTTGACCAGAAATCAAACGGGCGTGGACCGATTTGCAAAATGCGTATATTTTTAAAGGTCTTAACTACATTGCAAACTGCAAGGAAGTCTTTTACGCCACGCTCAAATACGGGGTCGTTAAGTCGGCAGTTGGTCAGGTAGGTAAAGGGAACACCGAAGCGTCGAAGCACCTTGCCCGTTGCAAAAAGACCACACTGAGTATCCCTAAGCCTTGTTCCGTCAGGCTCAGGCCGCTCGTCCAACGGTCCCCAAAGGAGCACCGGTACGTCCAAATCCTTTGCAAGCCTTGCGCACAGATACTCTGTGCCGAAGTTGCAATGAGGTAAAAACAAGCCCTCTACCCCCTGCGCACGAAACTTGTCAAGTATTTTCAGACGGTCCTCCTCGCTGTAAAGCAGACCCTCCTCATTTATGTCGGTTATATCAACAAAATTAACCCCGATTTCTTCCAGCCGTTGGGCTGTAAGATGACGGTATTTTATGGCGTCGGGTGCGGAAAATATACTCCTTCTTGTAGGCGCAAATCCAATTGTTATACTTGACATAGCTTTATTCCTCCTTTTTAATAATTATAATTTTCATTCAACTAATTTTCAACAAACAATTAAGTGATTGTTACTTAATTGTTTGTTGAAAATTAAGCAACACGGGTCGATTTTTGTAATGAAACGGCTTAAAATAGGGAGAGAGGTGAAAAATATGTCTATTACGGCAAAATGGTTGGCGAAAAAGCTCGAAATATCAGTCGCTGCAGTATCTATGGCACTTAACAACAAGCCGGGGGGTGAGTACTGATACTCGCCTGAGGGTAAGGCAGGCAGCAGAGAAATACGGTTATGACTTTACCCGTATATCGCGTAAGAACGGGACCAGTAAATCGGTTGCATTTATAATATACAAAAATGATAAACAAAGCGACCAAAGCAGTAGCACATATGCACGTAGCAATTCTGAACCAACGCTTGTCAACCATAATGGCCTCCATTTGCTCTTTTTATCGTTCAGGCGTGCCTCATAATAATCTTTCATATCCATAAGTCTTTGCTCATAGTGTGTGTTTTAGGTCTACCATTTTTTGATCATAGGTGTCTTTAAGAGTGATTATGGTATTTGCCTCTATGTTTTCCTCTTTGGTTCCATTATATATGGCGTCAAGAGAGTCGCCCATTGCCTTTACTATTGCTGAGATGGTTTCAAAACGTGGATCCTCTGTTTTTCCGGAGAAAACATTTTTTACGGTTGCTTCGGGAACTCCACTCGCTTTTGATATTGTCTCTATAGTGAAATTTACTTGTGTTTTATGATAGAGATAACAAAACAACCAATATTCTTGATTACATGGTGATTATATAAATGAATACTATTACAAAAAAGTTAATCTCAAACGATGGCATTGCTTTTGAAATGCAACCCATAAAACCTATTTTTAGCAACGCCGATGATGTTACATACTGCACTATATGGCATTTTAAAAACACAATGGTATTATAATCAATACCATTGTGTTTTTTCTCTGCAATCAGAAGCTATGATATTTTACAAATTGCACCCTGTCTGACATTAACTAACAGCATATCCAAATATTTAAAGCACCACCTATGTGTACATTTGTCACACATAGGTTTTTTCGTAGGGTAAGTTTGATATGTGCTACAAATAAAAAAGCACATCACATAGGGAGACGCCTCGCAAAGAAGTGCTCTCTCGGGTGGATTTTTTATTATCTCTTTACGATCGGTTGAATTTTTTATCTTTCCATATACAGATGTTATTATAAATGTTTTTGGCATCAATATAATGTGAGTCGTTCGAGTCTGCGGTGGTTATTTTGCTGATATACTTACCGTCAGAAAATTGTTCTTCTAAAAACTTCTCAATTTCCTTTCCCGTTTCAGGATGGGCATCCGCAATATCAAAAAGAGCAGCCACTGCACTTGAGACAGCAAGATAATATCCTCTTCGATAATTAGAATTTATGCAGTACGCAGTGTGCTCTTTAGGGTCGCTTATTAAGGCCTTAATTGTATTGATACTGTCTTTGTCCTTGAGCATACCGACTGCGCAAAGGGCCATGGAAATACGGGTTCTGTTGCCTTTTCTCATATCTTTAAGTTCTTCACGGTCGCGCTGCTCAATTATTCTGCGCAATACGGGAGCACCGGTCGGGTCATCTAAAACAGCCAGTGCAAGAGCCGAATGTTTAACTAAATAGTCGTTTCCGCTTAATAGATTGGCTCTTAGGGCGGGCTTAATTTTATCGCCTAACAGCTTGCATGACCAAATTGCAACAGCAGGTTGATTTGTAGCAAGGTGATGGTTGATGCTATCAACATCCTTTAACCACTCAACCTTACGTATAAAGGATTTATCACTCCAGCTATCAAACATAAAGCCTTTGTTGTTTTCCTCGGACAGGCAACCACTCTCTCTTAAAAGCGGCTCAAGCTTATCATATTCAATGTCTTTAAGTGCAACTCCATTTTGTAGCGCAATAAATGCCATTATCGCTGCAACTTCTCCCAGTTTCTGCATATCCCTGTTCATCCTGACACAGAACTGCATTTCATGGTCAACAGACAGACATCTTCCCGCCGCTATAAGATTATCATACTCTTTTGCAATCAGGCACCCCATCGAAATAGGAACGGTAACATTTATTGCACCCATATTGCTCATAACGTGCCATCTTCTGAAGATGTCAATATCGAATGCGCTGTCATCTCCGTGCTTATCCAAATCGGAATAGGCATACATAACCGGTTTGTTGGTCAAGTTGCCCTCAAAAAAGTCCTCTAAGGTCAACCTTTCCTCTCCGTAAAGCAGTCGGCCCTCACGTATTCCAGGCAGGCAATTTATACGCAGCGGTAGCTCGCCTTTGGTTTTTTTGGCATAGTAGCTTTGTGCTCTAAGTAATTCCTTTGAGAACTGTTCAACATCCCTTTGGTCAACCTTTCCGTTGTCGCAGTTGAAATTATGCACAACGCCGTTACACAGCACTGTTCTAACCACAGAGAAGGGCGAAATATCACCGTATTTGTTTCCACCAAAGCTCATGGCGCAGTTAGCCATGTCGCATATATCACCGTCTCCTGTTGCATCAATCAGAATTTTTAGGGAAATATCAGACTCTTTACCGTTGGACAATACCCTAACACCGACAATGCGCCTGTCATCAATATATATACCGGTAACAATACATTCATATTTAATGACTGCACCGCTTTCATCAATAATACGGTCAAGATTATACTTCCTGATGTCGGGGGAGGCATAATAGCGTTGGGTGGTTAGCGGAGCAAGTTCCTTGAGCCGTTTGTCAATTTTTTCGTATTCACCCCCTCTGCCACCAAAATAATAACCGCAAATACCCGACATGGTAATGGTTCCACCTGCGGCGCCAAGTCTCTCTATTCCGAGGGTTTTGAGCTTTTTGTTTGCGCTTACTATTGTTGCGACAGCGCCGGCTGTTCCTACACCGACCACTACAACATCGAATTGCTCGCTGGAGGACATGGCCTCAACAGGGGTATAGGTGATGCTGTTATCGACCTTCTGCACAAAGTTTATCATTAAGCTCACCTCCTATCTTGCAACCCTTATCAAATGCTGTAAGGGGATTACTGTAATAGGTAGAATATACCTCTTTGTAACCTGCCGTCACCTCTACGGCATCAACATTGACTTCCTCATAAAAAACATCAGCTATCGCCGCAAGCTTAACCATGTCGTATTTAGCTGGACGGGATTGCCATAGATTAACGACTCTTTCCCTTGCCCTAGTATAGGTGTAATCAATTGGAATCTCCACCTCAATAATGCTTATATCGCAACAATTAACAACCGACATAGCACTGTCAAAGCTATCCACATTACCCCCGCAAACCAAAGCATTTAAATATTTTTTATTTGGGCTCTTTGTTCTTGTATCTACAATCTGCTTGGTATATAGCTCCTGTCTTCCGTTACTATTAAAGATTATCACTTTAAACAGGCGATTATCTAGCTTTTGAACTTCCAAAACATCAGTTAAAAGCAGAATCGACATACTTTTCTCGTATATCCATTTGCTCACATATGCTGTCCATTCGGGAATATATACGTTGCTGTACAGGTCAAAGGAGTTTAGATATTCTGCAAAATCTACACCCTTTTGTGTGTTTAGGCGTGTGTTATTTAAGCTGAAATTGTGAAAAGCATCGATATATTCGTAGCCGGGCTTTGTCTTGCTGTCGATTATAAGCGTTTTGCCTGTGTAGACGTCTGCAATGCCCAAAGAAAGAAATGTTGCACCTAATAGTATTAAATCATATTTTTTCACTTTATTGTCACCTCTTATGCATATCTACTGTATATATTACAGTTAATTGACGTAATAAGCATCTTGTTTTTTATCGATTTATTCCGTTTTTTTGCAATATGTATTGATTGTTGTGCATTGTGTGTTACAATAAAAAGGGTGATAGTATGCTTAATATTAGTGAAAAAACCATAAACTGTTCTCAAATGGAGCACCACCATTTTAGCGGCACAAGGGAACTGAAGTCGTACGGTGATATAAGGATATGCTATGTAGTGAGTGGAAGTGCACAATGGCAGATAGATGATAGAAAGCATAACATTTCAGAAGGATGTATCATATTTTTACACAATCGGCAGAAGCGATACTTTACTCGCTTAGATGACCGAGATTTTAAACTTGCTGTTATAACAATCAGGCGACAGGCGTTTTTTTCTACTGCATATCTTTCCTGTTTTTTTAATATGGCAAGAGAACAGAATAGCGTTATAAAGGACAACGAACTGTTGGGTATATTGCAAAAAATAACCGATGAATACAAAACAAAACAGGCAGGCTGCTTTGATATGATAGCAGCAGAGCTGACTGAGTTCTTTGTTATAACCCAGCGGAGGTATAATCTTGAATTAGATAGTGCGGAAAAAATTGACAAGAGTATGCTGAAGGTGCTTGATTATATAGATATGAACTTTAAGGAAAGGATTAACCTTGACGATGTTTCTGCGCTGGCTAATATGGCACCGACCTCATTTTCGAGACGTTTCAAAGAGATTAACGGAATAGGCTTTAAAAAATACCTAATGACACGGCGAATTGAGTATGCTGTCTCTTTATTAGAAAACACCGAGCTTAATTCGACAGATATAGCTTATGAATGTGGCTTTACAAGCGTTAGCAGTTTCTATGATGCCTTTAAAAAGGTTACAGGAACAACCCCCGGCAAAGCATAAACCAACAGTAAACGCAATCAGAAACATGATATGTCCTTATCAAAGAATTTATAAAACTGTGTGTTGCTTTGCTTATAATGATTTATAGTTCCTGCCCTTAAATTTCGCTGTCTACAATAATCAAGATGCTTGTTACATCCTTCCTCAAATGTAATAGATTTTGTTGCTTACAACTTCAGTTTTTTCATTGTAAAACACCTCACTTTTAATACAAAAAAATATAGACACATCATTGAAGATTTCTCAAAAATGATGTGTCTAACTTTTTTGTGTTAAATTTTTGAATCAGGTCTTTTACATTTGCCCGAAAGCTTGAAAAAGCCTTTTATTTTGCGCTTTCTTCAACAGCAACTGCGCAAGCAACGGTCATACCAACCATGGGGTTGTTACCTGCGCCGATAAGTCCCATCATCTCAACGTGAGCAGGAACAGAAGAAGAACCTGCAAACTGAGCGTCACCATGCATACGACCCATGGTGTCGGTCATGCCGTAAGAAGCGGGGCCAGCTGCCATGTTGTGGGGGTGGAGGGTACGGCCGGTACCGCCACCTGAAGCAACAGAGAAGTAGCTAACACCATTCTCGTTGCACCACTTTTTGTAGGTGCCTGCAACGGGGTGCTGGAAGCGGGTGGGGTTGGGTGAGTTACCGGGGATAGGAACACCGACATTCTCAAGCTTCATGATAGCAACACCCTCGGGAACGTTATCTGCGCCGTAGCACTTAACATCAGCACGGGGGCCGTTTGAGAAAGCCTTCTGCTCAAGAACCTTAACCTCTTCAGCATAGGGATCAAACTCGGTCTCAACATAGGTGAAGCCGTTGATACGAGAAATGATATAAGCAGCGTCCTTACCGAGACCGTTAAGAACAACGCGGAGGGGCTTTACGCGAACCTTGTTTGCGGTAAGAGCGATCTTGATAGCGCCCTCTGCAGCAGCGAATGACTCGTGGCCTGCGAGGAAGCAGAAGCACTCAGTCTCTTCAGAGAGGAGCATTTTGCCGAGGTTACCGTGGCCAAGACCGACCTTACGGTTTTCAGCAACAGAGCCGGGGATGCAGAATGCCTGCAGGCCGATACCGATAGCGGCAGCAGCGTCAGCAGCCTTGGTGCAGCCCTTCTTGATAGCGATGGCGCAACCTACGGTGTAAGCCCAAACAGCGTTTTCAAAGCAGATGGGCTGAGTCTCACGGATGATTTTATCGCAATCGATACCCTTAGCGAGGGTGATCTCTTTGCACTCTTCAACCGACTTGATGCCATACTCGGCGAGTACGCCGTTTATTTTGTCTATACGTCTTTCGTAACCTTCAAATAAAGCCATTGTAGCGTACCTCCTTTAATTATTCCTTACGGGGATCGATGTACTTAACGGCATCAGCGAAGCGGCCGTAGGTACCCATTGACTTCTCATAAGCCTCGTTAGGCTCCATACCCTTTTTGATGAAGTCGGTCATCTTGCCGAGAGAAACAAACTCGTAGCCGATAACCTCATCGTTCTCATCAAGAGCCATTCTGGTGCAGTAGCCTTCGGTCATTTCGAGGTAACGAACGCCCTTAGCCTTGGTGCCATACATGGTACCAACCATTGAGCGCTCACCCTTACCGAGGTCTTCCATACCTGCTCCGATAACAAGACCGTCTTCAGAGAAAGCAGACTGTGAACGACCGTAAACAATCTGCAAGAAGAGCTCGCGCATAGCAGTGTTAATAGCGTCACAAACGAGGTCGGTGTTAAGAGCCTCTAAAAGGGTTTTGCCGGGGAGAATCTCAGCAGCCATAGCAGCAGAGTGGGTCATGCCCGAGCAACCGATGGTCTCAACAAGAGCCTCTTCAATAATGCCGCCCTTAACATTGAGTGACAATTTGCATGCACCCTGCTGGGGAGCACACCAGCCAACACCGTGGGTGTAGGCAGAGATATCAGCGATCTCTTTGGCTTGAACCCATCTGCCCTCTTCGGGGATGGGTGCAGGACCGTGGTGCGGGCC
>JAZRMJ010000078.1:0-1025 GCA_045647445.1 Acutalibacteraceae bacterium
GTACAATTTTTGCCAAACGAAGGGGATATGTATGAAGCTACTTGCAATTGACGGCAACAGCATAATCAACCGGGCCTTTTACGGAATCAAACTGCTGACCACGAGGGACGGCCAGTTTACCAACGGCATATACGGTTTTATGAACATACTTTTGCGTCTTATGGATATGACCAAGCCCGACAGTGTTGCAGTGGCATTTGACCTTAAAGCGCCCACCTTCCGTCATCAGATGTATGATGCCTACAAGGCAGGCAGAAAGCAGATGCCCGAAGGACTGGCCCAGCAGCGGCCCGTGATGAAAGAAATACTTAAAATGATGGGCTACCGTGTGCTCGAGTGTGAGGGCTACGAGGCTGATGATATTCTTGGCACTCTAGCCGATATGACCCGCAAAAGCGGTGGCGAATGTGTCATCGCAACGGGCGACCGAGATTCGCTTCAGCTGGTCGGTCAGGGAGTCAACGTCTATCTCGCCGCAACCCGTATGGGCAAGACTGAGGTCATAGTCTTTGATGAGGCCCAGGTTGCCGAAAAATACGGTGGCTTGACCCCTTCACAGCTTATTGATGTCAAGGCACTTATGGGTGATAGCTCAGACAATATCCCCGGTGTTGCAGGCATAGGTGAGAAAACTGCTGTGGCGCTTATATCACAGTTTGGAAGCCTTGAAGGCGTTTATGAAAACATCGACAGCGACTTTATCAAGGCGGGAGCACGTGCCAAGCTGACCGCCGATAAGGAAAACGCCTACCTTTCTCGCAAACTCGGCACAATATGCCTCGAAGTGCCCGTGCCGTCTGACCCCGAATATTATGCCCCTGCCGAGCAAGACAGTGTCGCATTGGCACAAAAGCTCCGCTCGTTAGAGATGTTTTCACTGGTCGAGCGTCTTGGCCTTGACCAACAGCCCATCATATCAACCGAAAGTGACCAAACCGAAGCCTTTAAGGTTGACGGCTGTTCACTCAGCGATATTACATCCGATAGGGTGGACCTGATTTTAACCGACGATACGGCATATATCT
>JAZRMJ010000079.1:0-1242 GCA_045647445.1 Acutalibacteraceae bacterium
TAAACTGTTAAAGTATATATTACATTATATTTTAGTTTGAGGATGGATTCTTTTATGACCATTGTGCATTTATTAGAGCGCAACGCCATGCAGTTTGGCGACGATACTGCTTTGGTTGAAATTAACCCAGAGCAGCCCGAAACCCGTCGCCTTACCTGGCATGAGTTTGAGCTGGTTGAGCCTAACCGAAAGGTGCGCCATTATCGTAGAGAGATAACCTGGTCGGTCTTTAATGAAAAGTCAAACCGACTAGCTAACATGCTAAAGCAAAACGGTATTGGCAAGGGCAAAAAGGTTGCTATTTTGCTTATGAACTGCATTGACTGGCTGCCCATTTATTTTGGCATACTCAAAGCCGGTGCATTGGCTGTGCCGCTCAACTTCAGATATTCTTCTGACGAGATTGACTACTGCTTAAAGCTTGCCGACGCTAACGTGCTTATTTTTGGAGATGAGTTTATCGGCCGTGTTGAAGCCATCGCTGACAAGGTTTCTAAGCGCTGCACACTTATCTACACCGGTTCAAGCTGCCCTGCTTTTGCCGATGATTATAACGATCTTATATCTGAGTGCTCAGGCTCCTTCCCCGAATGCGAGCTGACTGAGCAGGATGAAGCCGCTATCTATTTCTCTTCGGGTACCACAGGTTTCCCCAAGGCAATACTGCACAACCACGGCAGTTTGATTCACTCTTGCCGTGTTGAGCAGGCTCATCACGCACAGACTAAGGACGATTGCTTCTTATGTATTCCCCCACTCTATCACACAGGCGCTAAGATGCACTGGTTTGGCAGCCTTATCTCGGGCTCAAAGGCAGTTATACTTAAAGGCACCCAGTCGAGAAACATACTAAAGGTTGCTTCTGAAGAAAAGTGCACCATCGTTTGGCTGCTCGTTCCGTGGGCGCAGGATATTCTAAACGCCATTGACCGTGGCGAAATCTGCCTTGATGAGTTTGACCTGAGCAACTGGAGACTTATGCACATTGGTGCGCAGCCCGTGCCTCAGAGCCTTATAAAACATTGGCTCGAATATTTCCCCAATCAACAGTATGATACCAACTACGGTCTTTCTGAATCGATCGGCCCCGGAGCCGTTCACCTTGGTGTTGAAAACGTGCATAAGGTTGGTGCAATCGGTGTGCCCGGCTACGGCTGGCAGGTTAAAATTGTTGACCCGAACGGTAACGAGGTGGCAAAGGGTGACGTTGGCGAGCTTTGCCTTAAAGGCCCCGGCGTTATG
>JAZRMJ010000080.1:0-2964 GCA_045647445.1 Acutalibacteraceae bacterium
TATGTAGTCGCAATCACCTAAAATGCACTCAACAACGTCGGGTAATGCTTCAAGCTGAGCAATATATTCGCTGTTCTGCTCGTCAGTTATTAAACCTCTAACTCTGCCCATATAAACTGCCAACAGATACATAACGCAAAGCTGAGCTGAATAAGCCTTAGTGGTTGCTACAGCGATTTCAGGACCTGCCCAGGTGTAGATGACCTCATCTGCAGCACTTGCTATACTGCTACCAACAACGTTTACTATACCAAGGGTGCGAGCGCCAAGCCTTTGAGCTTCTTTTAAAGCAGCAAGAGTATCAGCTGTTTCACCTGACTGGCTAACAACAATAACAAGAGTTTTATCATCAATAATGGGCTGACGATATCTGAATTCAGATGCCAAATCAACCTCTACAGGGATTCTGGCGAGCTGCTCAATAACATATTTGCCAACAACACCGGCATGATAAGCAGATCCACAAGCAGTTATTACAATGCGATTGATATTCTTAACGCAATCTGAAAGATCTAGCTCATCAAGTTTAACCTCATTATTAACTATGCGAGGACGAATGGTGTCTCTGATAACACGAGGCTGCTCCATTATCTCTTTGAGCATAAAGTGCTCATAACCACCCTTTTCGGCAGCGTTAATATCCCAGTCTATGGTCTTGATTTCATAGTCTACGGGCTCGAGCAGTTTGTTGTAAACCTCAACCTTAGTATCGGTCAAAACTGCAATTTGCTCATCGCCAAGATAGCAAACATTTTTGGTGTGCTCAACAAGAGCTGTAACGTCAGATGCAATGTGATTAGCATCTTCAGCAATTCCAATAACAAGAGGACTGTCTTTTCTGACAGCAATAATTCTATCAGGATAATCAGCGCAGATAATACCAAGCGCAAAGCTGCCTTCAATAGCCTGAAGGGTCATTTGAACTGCTAAAAGAAGGTCACCTTTATAATAATAGTCGAGGAGCTGAGTTACAACCTCTGTATCGGTATCTGACTTAAACTCAAAGCCTGCATTTTGAAGCTTCTCTTTAAGCTTAAGATAGTTCTCAATAATTCCGTTATGTACAACGGAAAAACGACCACTCATACTGTTGTGAGGATGTGAGTTAACGTCTGACGGCTTACCATGGGTTGCCCAACGAGTGTGACCGATACCTACGGTACCAATAACAGCCTTGCCATCGTTTGTAATGTTGCGCAGATTTTTAATTCTGCCCATTGCTTTTTTAAGCTCAATTTCGCCTTTTTCAGATATAACTGCAATACCTGCTGAATCATAACCTCTATATTCAAGTTTTTCTAATCCGTTTAAAAGAATCGGTGCTGCCTGTCTATCACCGATAAATCCAACAATTCCACACATAGATTACACCTCTTAAAGATAATGAACACTTAGCGTTCATAATACTATACCATATTCTCACTTAAATTACAACATATTGTTATAATAAATTACTATTAATCAATTTTTAAAGCTTTTGCAGGGTCAATCCTTGCTGCCAAATAGGCTGGAATTAAACCAACTAACATTGAGCTTAAAATTGTTAATAATATAACGTAAAGAATGATTTTAAAATCAGCATAAATGTGAAAATTTAATAGTGATAAAATAATTTTTAGTAATATAAAATATGTGTATCCATGTAGCAGACCTAAAAAAGAGGTTAAACCTGCTTCGATGCAAGTTTCTGAAATTATCGATAAATTTGATGCTCCTATAGCTTTTTTTAGCCCTATCTCCCCTGCTTTGCTTTTAACATTAATTATCATAATAACCATTAAACCCATTATTGATACAACAAGAGATACACACACAATTATTGCTAAAATATTTTTGATTATGGTCATTAAAGTGTTTATTTTTTCTCTTTCGTTTGCAATGTTATTGAGCTTATAATAATTTTCACCCCAAACAGAATTGCAATAGCTTCTTATATTTATTTCACCTTCAAGTGAATTATTGCTACTATTTGGCATAATTATTATGCTGTTGCAATCTTTAGACAACATACTGCTTAATACAGTGTATGGAGCATATATCGGCTCGTTGTTTATGCCGGATGCTTCTATGATTGAATCACTTTTATAAACGCCAATAATGTTAAATAACTGAGAAAAACCGTTTATAACTAAAACTATTTGTTGACCAATGCATTTATCGGTGCCAAACCTCTCGATAGCATAATTTGAACTAACAACACAAACAGGCTCTATTGAATTTAGATGATTTGTGTTAAAAAATTCTCCATGAACTAATTTGAGTGAATTTATAATCTTTAAATCTGAGTCTCCACCAACAATGTTAATCGAGTTATTGTCTGATTGATATGAAACAGCTTTAATTATAGGTGAGACGTTTTTTATAGACGGGCATATATTAAGCTTTGCAATGTCATCTTCTGTAATTGTGTTTGAAGTTATAACGTATCCGTTAATGCCCATTCTATCGAGAGTTTTTTGTGCTGAATCAATACCGTAATTACTTAATGCGTTAATAATTAACACTGAAAATATACCGATCGAAATTCCGACTGAATTAAGTAATGCTTTAAAAATGTTTCTATATATTGATTTGATTGCAATAATCAAGCTTGGTCATCTACCCTTAATTTCATAAATAATCCTATCCCCTATTTCTATTCCGCTACAATTTGAATATTTGTCATTGTTAAACGTTAAGTCGTATATAGGAGTTTTAATTTCAGTTTTACCATTAATTTTATATACATAATAACCACTACCATCATATCCTATTGCAGAAGTTGGTATTGTTACGGTTTTGCCTATATTAATATCAGCTTCTATTCTAGCTGAAAACCCTGGTAATATGCTTAAATCTGGGTTTTCAATTTTGATTTCGCATAATACATGTGACCCGTTTTGCGATGATGAAGCAATCGAGTTGATCTTCTTAATAAACCCTTTATAGCTTAGCTCTTTAAATCCAACACCGTTAATTACTACA
>JAZRMJ010000081.1:0-1790 GCA_045647445.1 Acutalibacteraceae bacterium
TAAGCATGTTCGCTGATGATTTTCACCGGAGTACCCTTGGCAATTTTTCCGGGACTTGCAGCTTTGCCATCCATAGAAATCCGCATGGTCAAATCTGCGATTGCTTCTAATGCAGCAGTTTCAAATTCAAGCTCAGCGTTATCCATTTCGAACAGTGCTTTATATTGAGCTATAACAGAGTTTTTAGGCTCAGTCATAATTCTGATAAGAGCTTCCTTATCAAGTGGCTCAAGCGCAGTTACAACGGGTAATCTGCCGACAAGTTCGGGTATTAGACCGAATTTGCACAAATCCTGCTGAGTAACGTGCTTATATAGCTCAGCAGCAGATTTATCATTCTTGGTAGTGATTTTAGCTTCAAAACCAACCGATGAGCCACCCATACGCTTTTCAATGTGCTTCTCTATACCGTCAAAAGCACCTGCACAGATAAACAAGATATTGGATGTATCAATCTGAATAAACTGTTGCTGAGGGTGTTTTCTGCCACCCTGAGGAGGAACGTTAGCTACAGTTCCTTCAAGTATTTTAAGCAGAGCCTGCTGAACACCTTCACCGCTAACATCTCTGGTTATTGAAACATTTTCGGATTTGCGTGCAATCTTATCAATCTCATCAATATAGATAATACCACGTTGAGCCTTCTCAATATCGAAGTCTGCCGCTTGAATGAGTCTCAAAAGAATATTCTCTACATCTTCACCGACGTAACCTGCTTCAGTAAGGGTTGTTGCATCAGTAATGGCAAAAGGAACGTCAAGGCGTTTTGCAAGGGTTTGAGCGAGCAGGGTCTTACCAACACCGGTTGGGCCAAGGAGCAAAATATTGCTCTTGTTAAGCTCAACGTCGCTACTACCAAACATAGTGCGCTTATAATGATTATAAACTGCAACAGATAACGCAATTTTGGCGTCTTTTTGACCAATAACGTATTCGTTAAGTGAATCAAATATCTCTTGAGGCTTGGGCAAAACAAACTGTTTATTGCCACCTTTATTTCTTCCGCGACCATTAGCTTTTGGTGCTTCACCACTGATTATGTCGTAGCATACGCTAATGCATTCATCGCAAATATATATTCCATCTTGACCAACAAGCTGATTGACCTCTTCTGAGCTTTTGCCACAGAAGGAGCAACAAACAAATTGGTCATTGTTTTGGTTTTTTGGCATTACTTATCTCCTGTCTAAAACCTTGTCAATAAGACCATATTCAAGAGCTTGCTGAGCAGTCATAAAGTTATCACGTTCAGTGTCTTGAGCGATAGTCTCAATAGATTTGCCTGTGTTTTCAGCAAGTATGCGATTAAGATTATCTCTTGTGCGTTTAATAAGATCTGCACGGATAATGATATCGGTTGCCTGACCCTTAGCCTGACCCAAAGGCTGATGAATCATAATCTCAGAATTAGGCAATGCATAGCGCTTGCCCCTAGCGCCTGCTGAAAGCAAGAATGCACCCATGCTTGCTGCAAGACCCATGCAGATGGTAGAAACGTCGCACTTAATATAGTTCATAGTGTCATAGATAGCTAAACCAGCTGTTACAGAACCACCGGGGCTGTTAATGTAAAGACTGATATCTTTAGTTGAATCCTGGCTCTCAAGGTAAAGCAACTGAGCAATAACAAGACTTGCTGTCTGGTCATTGACCTCATCTGAAAGCACTATAATACGGTCATTAAGAAGACGGGAGTATATATCGTATGAGCGCTCTCCCCTTCCTGTTTGTTCGACTACATATGGAACTAACGGCATAAAACTATTCTCCTTTATAATAAGTTGGCAAAA
>JAZRMJ010000082.1:0-3924 GCA_045647445.1 Acutalibacteraceae bacterium
CGTTAACTGCAATTCTTAGCGCTTGAAAGGTGCGTCTTGCAGGGTGACCATCTCGTCTTGCTGCAGCAGGCACACAAGAGGATATCAGTTGAGCTAGTTGTGCAGTCGTTTCGATTGGTGCAACCTCTCTTGCTGCTACAATACCTTTAGCGATGCGCCATGCAAACTTCTCATCAGAATACTCACGAATGATTCTAGCCAAAGAATCAGCATCATATGAATTAACAATATCTTTTGCCGATATTCCACTTTGGCTCATTCTCATATCAAGGGGAGCATCCTTATGATATGAAAATCCTCTCTCAGCTCTGTCAAGCTGGGGTGATGACACTCCAAGGTCTAACAAAAGACCGTCGACCCTATCGATACCGAGCTCATCGAGAACTTCATCAAACCTATTAAAGTCTGAATGAACGACCTGAGCACATTTAAAAGGTTCAAGTCTTTTTGATGCAGCCTCAACAGCATCAGGATCTTTATCGGTAGAAATCAATCTACCGGTTGTGAGTCTGCTGGCAATAAGAAAGGAATGACCTCCCCCACCTGCAGTACCATCAATATATATTCCGTCGGGTTTAATATCCATAACGTCTACTGCTTCATTTAGCAGCACCGTCTTATGCACAAATTCATTACTCATATTAAAAATCTATTCCTGACAATACCGAAGCAATATCTTCGGATTGAAGCTGTTCGTAGGTTTCGTTCCACTTTTGTTCATCCCATATTTCTATGGTGCTGCCATTGCCGATGATGCAAACGTTGTCGGTTATGCCAGCATAGTTGCGAAGCTCTTGAGGCACATTAACTCTTCCCTGCCCATCGCAATCTGCTCTGCAAGCACGACCGTTAAACAAACGCTGAACCTTCAGCTTTTGGCCCATAGAAAGGGATTCGATTTTTTCTTGAAGCTTGTCCCACTCGCTTGCAGGATAAATTGAAAGACAGGGCTGACCATCAAGTGGGATGGATACACAAAAGTTTTCGCCTAATTCTTCACGCAATTTAGACGGAATGAAAACACGGCCTTTTTTGTCTACAGAATGTCTGTAAGTATTCATAAATGACATTTTGACCGCCTCCATTCTCTTGATTTTCACCACTTTGCTCCACAAATCACCACAATTGTGAGATTACAATGTAATTATAGTATTATATCGCCTAAAATTCAAGGGTTAACATAAAAATCTCAGATAAAAAAGTTCACAAAAATATTTTAAAGGTAAAATACACTATATATAGGGTGATTAAGGATTTGACGTCACTAAATACATGATTTCGACACGATTTTACACAAAAATGCACATAAGAACAAATGTTCTTATGTGCATTTTAACCATACTTTTAGCCAACAAAGAAAGTGCATTCGAACAAACATTCGGTGGTAGTTTACATAAAAACAACACATTCTGTCTTTTATGTCATAACATGGGTTTATACTGTTATAAAAAACATAAAGCCGTCGAAGACACGAGCGTATCTTCGACGGCTTTATAGAAAACTATAGTTTATTCGGGATTAATGGGAGCAGCAGGAGCTTGAGGCTTTAATGCTGCACGAGTTCTGCGAAGCTCTGCAAGATCAGCAGTAAGCCCCTCATCTGCACGACGCATAAGGTCTTCAACAAAATCCTGAGCTGCCTTTCTCATATCACGGCTCTTTGCCTGAGCGTTAGATATAATCTCGTTAGCACGCTGCTGAGCAAGCTTAGTAATCTCTTCTTGAGCTACCATAGCCTTTGCACGCTCCTCAGCGCTACGAATGGTTGCATCAGCTTCCATCTTTGCTTTTTCGATTATGCCTGCACGATCAGAGACGATGCCTCTTGCCTGCTTAACCTCTTGAGGCATGTTAAGGCTCAAGTCGTCAATAACTGCACGCATCTTTTCTACATCGACAATTACACGTCCACCGGGTAAACGCATACCCTTATCAAGCAATTCAGCCAACTGATCAATCAAATCTTCCATATTCATTTTAAAACTCATCCTTTCTTGCACAGTCTGGTTTTTATATCGTCGTGTACGGCTGCGGGAACAAAACTGCTGATATCACCACCGCGAGAAGCTATCATCTTAACCAAGCTAGAGCTGAGATACAAGTTATCAGCCGAGGTGGTTAAAAAGACGGTTTCTGCGTAAGGATTCAGCTTTTTATTTGTAAGCGCCATCTGAAACTCATATTCAAAGTCTGTAACGGCGCGCAAGCCCTTAACTATAACCGATGCACCCACCTCACGGGCGTAGTCGGCAAGGAGCATATCTGAGGAGTCAACCTCTACATTTTTTAGCCCTGATGCTTTAATCGACTTTTCAATCAACGCTTTTCGCTCTTGAAGATTGAACTCTGAGCGTTTTGAATCATTGGTCATTGCTACTACTATAACTCTTGAAAACTGTTGAGATGCACGAGTTATAATATCGAGGTGACCAACTGTAATAGGATCAAAGCTACCCGGGCAGATAGCAGTAACATTCTTCATTTTTATTCTCCGTTTTCTGTCGGACGATAGATAGTGAATGCGATTTTGCCGAACCGATAGGTTTTGTGAACACTAAATCTATCGAACTGTTGTGGCAGCAATTCATCTGAAGGATGCTCACACACAGCAATTGCATGATCACTCATCACCCTAGCGATCGGCCCTAGAGCTGAGCTAAGCACCCCTACGCCATATGGTGGATCCATAAAGACTATATCGTATCGGTCAGGTGTCATAGCGATATAAGCAGAGTAATCGGTCTGCATAACCTTGGCTTTATCTTCTAAGCGAGTTGCTGCAAGGTTTTGTTTGACAACCTCAATTGATTTTTTTGAAGCATCGATAAAAACGGCAGCTTCAGCGCCTCTGCTGAGCGCTTCTATGCCTAATTGGCCCGAACCGGCAAAAAGATCAAGCACTCTTCTGCCCTCAATATCGAATTGAATAGCGCTGAACATTGCCTCTTTGACCTTTTCAGTTGTTGGGCGCACATCGTTGCCCTCTAAAGTTCTGAGTCGGCAGCCTCTTGCCGAACCGGTTATAACTCTCATATACATCGCCCTATCTCTATTATTATCACATCTTATACTATAACTGTCAATAAAAAATTTAATTTTATCGAAACTTTCTCACACCTGAACAAAATTATTTTGCAACAAATGTGAATATAAAACAAAGTTTCAGCATAAAATATCTTTGCACGACCGGTTAAAGCTAAATGCGTTTGCACTGTGTCGTTCAGCGGAGCTGACCAATAGAGGTCAGCTCCGTTTTGATTTAATTCACTCAAACTTGAGCTGTTCTCCACGCTCTTCAACCGATAACAGCTGACCTACACCCGGCAATGTGCGAGGACGATAACGATGAGGCTTCTCAAGAAGGCCCTCAATATATGCCGATGCTTCGCAAACGTGTTGACCACGCTTTTGGGTCATAACCATGATACCTTGAGTATCCTTTGTGGTTTTAGCAGTAACTACAGCTGTAGAAAGCAACAACATACGGCCATTGGTTGAGCGTAGCAGATACTCCCCTTCCTCCTTGGCATAGGCAAAGGCTGCAATGGGGAATTTATCGCAATATGCTTTTATAAGCTTTTTGCGATTGGTCTTGGTTTGGTATGCGCTCATCTCGACCTTAGAAACTCTGCCGTTTTCGAAGAAAAACATCATGTAACCACGATAGTCGTCGGTAACAGCCATATATAACGGCACTTCATCTTTATCCATGCCGAGTTTGCCTGCAACATAGTCTCCCATAACGCTGGCCTTAGTATCTTCAAAATCAGATGCAGATGCTTTATAAACCTGATGCTGGTTTGTGAAGAACAGCAGCTGAGAGCGATTGCTGGCTTCGATAGTTTGAACAATTTCGTCATTCTCTTTAAGCTTTTGTTCACCACTCATGCGCAATGACTGAGGAGTAATCTTTTTGAAATATCC
>JAZRMJ010000083.1:0-2268 GCA_045647445.1 Acutalibacteraceae bacterium
AATCCTGCGGCTTTCAAAATTACTCGCATTTTTATCGGCTGTTTGTGCGCCAAAATGGTGTTTCTCCGACAGAGTGGAGACAAAATCGTCGATTGACTATATTTTGATTTTTACAGTATAAATTCCCTTTAATCACAAATACTAACATCACGATTTGAAATTAAAGGAGATTTATATATGAAAGCAACAGGTATTGTTAGAAGAATCGACGATTTAGGCAGGGTGGTTATTCCCAAAGAAATTCGCAGGTCGTTGCGAATTCGTGAGGGGGACCCCCTTGAGATTTACACCGATGCCGACGGTGAGGTCATCTACAAAAAATACTCCCCTATCGGTGAGATTTCGGAGTTTGCGGCTCAATACGCCGAGGTGCTGGTGAAAAGCACCGAGATACCGGTCATAATCTGCGACAGAGACCACTGCATTGCGGCATCGGGTGTATCTAAAAAAGAGGTGCTTGAGCGCAGAGTTACTGCCGAGCTTGAGGATGTGACCGAGACTCGCAAGGTTTATGCGAGAAAATCGGTCGACACACCAAACCTGCACCCTCTTGAGGGGGTTGACTATATTGCAGGTATCATCTGCCCCATCATATCGGCAGGTGACGTTTGCGGCAGCGTTATATTCGTAGCCGAAGAGGGATATATTCCAAACGAGAGCGACACCCGTCTTGCTCAGATTGCAGCAGGGTTTTTTGGCAAACAAATGGAGGAGTAGAACCCATTTTTATTATCACATTAAAATGCAAAAAAGGCTTGCATTATTGGGATAGATGTGGTATAATTCACCTTAGTTAGAATTATTTTGCATGCAAAGAGTGGGGTGACCCGCTCTTTCAGTTTTGTTAGGGGATTTTTTGCCCCACCGTGAAAGGCAGGTTAACCTATGGCACACAGCAAAAAAGGTAACACCGAAAGCGTTGTTTGGCAGCTTATTGAGTCCATTGCAGACCAGCTCGGATTGCGCATTTGGGACGTTCGCTTTGTCAAAGAGGGCACAGAGCATTATCTGCGCGTTACCATCGACAAGGATGAGGGCATTTTAATCGAAGACTGCGAGCGCATGTCGAGAGCAATTGACCCCGTTATTGACGAGGCTGACCCCATCGATTGCGCCTACTTCTTAGAAGTTTCGTCACCGGGGCTTGGCCGCACCCTTTCTCGCAAGGAGCATTTTGATGCCATGATGGGCAAAGAAATTCGCATTCACCTTATTCGCCCTGTTGATGGCGAGCGTGATTTTGTGGGCATTTTAACTGCCTACGACGGCAGCGTGACCATCACAAGCGATGAGAGCACCATCACCTTTGAGAAGGCAGATATATCCTCTGTTAAGCTCAATGATGATGCTGATCTATTTTAAGTTTTTAAACATAATCATATATAAAGAAGGGACCGATTATCAAAATGAATAACGTAGAATTTTTTGAGGCTCTGAAAGCGATGGAGCGTGAAAAAGGCATTGATGCCGAGTATCTCGCAGAGAAAATCGCTAACGCAATTGTTGTAACCGTTAAAAAGGATTACGGCAGTGAAGACATTGTATATTGCGATATCGACGTTGACAACTATGTGTTTGAGGTTGTCGTTCGCAAAAATGTTGTTGCTGAGATTGAAAACCGTTACACCGAGCTTCTTCTCGATGAAGCTAAGAAGTTTGACAAAAACGCTGTTATCGGTGGAACCGTTGACATTCATCTTGACACCATGCAGTTTGGCCGTATAGCCGCTCAGACTGCAAAGCACGTAATTCGGCAGGGCATTCGCGATGCTGAGCGTGATCGCACTCGCAGTGAGTTTCAGAGCAAGAATCAGGAGCTTGTTTCTGCTAAGGTACTTCGCGTTGACCCCGAAACAGGCAACGCTGTTGTTGAAATCGCAGGCTCAGAGGCTACCCTGCCCAAGGCAGAGCAGATTCCCGACGAGGTTATTAACGAGGGCGATACCATTAAGGTATTTATCGTTGAGGTTCGTGAGACCGAGAAGGGTCCCAAGGTTCGCATCAGCCGCACCCACTCAGGTATGGTTCGCCGCTTGTTTGAGCAAGAAGTGCCCGAAATATTTGACGGTACCATCGAAATTAAGAGCATCGCTCGTGAGGCAGGCAGCCGCACTAAGATGGCAGTTTACAGCAAAGATGAAAACGTTGATGCTGTTGGCTCCTGCATCGGTCAGCGTGGCACTCGCATAGCCACCATACTCGAAGCACTCGGTGGCGAGAAAATCGACATAGTTAAGTGGAGTGAGCAGCCTGAAGAATTTATCAAAG
>JAZRMJ010000084.1:0-1183 GCA_045647445.1 Acutalibacteraceae bacterium
TGATTCGTTAAAGATAGCAGCAATCTCATCTTTGGTGCTACCACGCTCAACTGCGATAATATCGACTCTGGGAGTAGCGATACCACCTGCGTCAATATCGCCAAACTCAACAGCACTGCGAATAAGCTCACTCTCTTGCACATCGATGCTGCCCTCTTGCTCTGCCTCTTCAACGAAGTTAATTATCTCACCTTCGGTTATGGTATCTTTCTCGCCGTTATCGTGAACAAAAATGCGAACAACGATTTTTTTGAAAAAGACTAATATAACTATCATGGGTGTGAAAACAACCGAAAATATTCTTAAAAGGGGTGCTGAGAACATGGCAAACTTCTCGGGTGATTCTTTGGCTACGCTTTTAGGGCAAACCTCACCAAACACAAGCACAAGCACCGTCATAACAACGGTCGACAAGGTAACACCTAAATCGCCCATTTCAAGAAGGGTGACAAACAGATAGGTTGCAAGCGAAGTCGACAAAATGTTAACAATATTGTTGCCGATAAGCACGGCTGAAAGCAATCTATCGAAATCATTAAGCAATCGCTGAACAGATTTTGCTCTGCGATTACCGTCATCGGCTAAGGCTTTTATGCGTAGTCGGTTAAGAGATGAAAACGCCATCTCGGTTGCCGAAAAATAAGCGCTCAGCATCAAAAGAAAAAGTAACAATATTGTGATTGTTAAACTGTCTGCGTCCAAGGGACAATACCTCCATAAATACACTTATACATTGTTATTTTATCATAATCAGTCGGATATTGCAACTATTTATAGCAAAAGACAGAGCTCACGCTCTGTCTTTGATTTTATAGGGGTATTTTGTTAATTGTCGAGCATTTCGAGCAATTGTTCTTCAGTTAAAATGGTTATGCCGAGCTGCTGAGCTTTAGTGAGCTTACTGCCTGCCTCTTCACCTGCTACAACGTAGCTTGTTTTTTTAGAAACAGAGGACGACACCTTGCCGCCGTGGGCTTCGATGAGGGCTGATGCTTCGCCCCTACTCATTGTGGGCAGGGTGCCGGTCAATACAAAGGTTGAGCCCGAAAGTGAACCTGTAGCAGCAACTCGCCTGCTTTGCATATTAACTCCTGCTGCTGCCAGTCGATCTAAAAGTTGACGGCTAGATGGTAAAGAAAAATACTCTATAAGGCTATCTGCCATGGTATCACCTATGCCATCG
>JAZRMJ010000085.1:0-3231 GCA_045647445.1 Acutalibacteraceae bacterium
AAACACCGTCAACGTCGGTGTAAATCTGACATCTGTCAGCCTTGAGAGAACAAGCAAGAGCTACAGCGCTGGTGTCTGAACCACCACGACCAAGGGTAGTAACGTCTTCAAACTTGTTGATACCCTGGAAGCCTGCAACAACAACGATGTTTTTCTTTGCAAGCTCGGTGCTGAGCCTCTCGGAAGATACGGTTTTAATCTTTGCTGAGCTATAGGTTGAGTTGGTGTTAACACCAGCTTGCCAACCGAGCAAAGAAACTACGGGGAAACCGAGCTTCTCAATAGCCATAGCAAGAAGTGAAATAGAAATCTGCTCTCCTGCTGAAAGAAGCATATCCATCTCTCTCTTAGATGCCTTGGGATTGATCTCGTTAGCCTTTTCGATAAGGTCATCAGTTGTGTCACCCTGAGCAGAAACAACGACTACAACGTCATTGCCGGCCTTATAGGTGTCAGTAACGATACGCGCAACATTCATTACGCGCTCAGCGTTAGCGACTGAGCTACCGCCGAACTTTTGAACGATAAGTGCCATATGTAATTCTCCAATCTAAAAAAGGATATATTATTGAACGATGTGAATTAACGACTCAACCTTGATAATATTGAGCTTAGAAATTTTCTGGTCAATATCGTGCTTAGCACCTGAGAGAGTGAAAGCAATTTCATCGCCTTCATCAGAAAGAAGGTTGATATTGCCGAAAACAGCCTTTGCTTCAGCAACAGCTTCGCTATAGGTATCAGTTTTGCCTCTGATAAACATTTCGCCGACAATAGCCTCGCTATCAGAAACGTAGCCATCGGTTGCAGGCTCCCAATAGAGATACTTGCGTGACTTGATATGCTTAACGCAATCAACAACATCGGCAACTACTGCACTAGCCGTGGGAAGTTTACCTGCGCCACGACCATAGAATACTACGTCGCCAATAGCATCGCCACGAACTAAAATAGCATTAAAGACGTCGTCAACCGATGAAAGCTGACTAAACTTAGGCACAAACGCAGGATAAACTGCAGGAGCAACGGTGCCATCCTCACAAACAGAAACGGTACCAATCAGCTTGATAACTCCACCCCATTTGTTAGCATAAGCAACATCAGCAAGGGTGATAGCAGTAATACCCTCGGTTTTAACAAGCTCAGGGGGTACATGACGGCCAAAAGCCAAAGAAGCAAGAATAGCTATCTTGCGGCAGGTGTCGATACCGTCAACATCGGCAGAGGGATTGCGCTCTGCGTAGCCAAGCTCTTGAGCTAGCTTTAAAGCATCTTCAAAGCTCATGCTCTCGTTAATCATCTTAGTTAAGATAAAGTTGGTGGTGCCGTTAAGTATACCGGTTATCTCGGTAATCTCGTTAGCAGCAAGGCACTGAACGATAGGGCGGATAATCGGAATACCACCACCAACGCTTGCTTCAAAAAGAAGATTAAGGTTGTTGTTTTTTGCAATTTCGATTAGCTCTTGACCCTTAACAGCAATAAGCTCTTTATTTGAAGTTACAACGCTCTTGCCATTAAGCAAACACTCTTTGACAAAATCATATGCCGGATGAAGGCCACCCATGCACTCAACTACGATTTTAACAGAGTCATCCTTTGCGATGATATTAAAGTCTTTAACAAATCTATCTGCTAAAGGGCTTTCAGGGAACTCGCGAAGGTCAAGTATGTATTTGATATTGATATCTTCTGCGGCACGTTTTGAGATAGCTTGAGCATTGTGGGTTAATACCTCAACAACACCTGAGCCAACAACACCATGGCCCATAACAGCAATATCTATCACAAAAATCACCTATCCTTTCAAGGGATGATTATAGTTATAAATTGATTTAAAAATTATATCACAAGTAAAGTTCTATTTCAAGAAAAAAAGACAAATAATAGTATAGATTTGTATGATTGAACATTAACTTTGGAGATATTACTTATGCACATCGATAAACTGAACAAACTAATAGATATTTTATACGTAATTACAGTAACTGCATTACTGTTTTTTGCGATAAAATACATGCTACCAATACTGTTACCGTTTATTTTTGCTGTAATTGTTGCAACGACTTTAAGAAAACCTATTAAACATTTCTCAAAATCATTAAAGGTTAAAGAATCGGTTCTATCATTTTTTAGTGTTTCATTAGTTTTAGTAATCGGTTTAGCATTAATTTCCTTATTAATCTACAGCCTTTATGCGTGGCTTAGCGACATATTAAAGCAATTACCCGATCTGCTCCCCTCCCTGACCGACGCAACTAAAAAATTAACCAATTTGATTTCTGTATTAGGTGATAGCATTCACCCGTCGATTAAAGACAGTATTAACAATATACCATCACAGCTTATATCCTCACTGACAAATTGGATAACAGATATATTAAGCTCAATTGCAACAGGTTTACCATCGGTGTTTTTAGCTGTTTTTGTAACAATTCTATCAGCTTATATAATAACAAGAGACTACACAAAGCTTGGAACGTTTGCTAAAACTGTAATACCCAATAATCAAATCAAAAAGATTATTAGAATTAAAGAGATTACACTCAGCAAAACTTTTGGGTTAATCAGGGGAAATATACTTTTAACGCTTATAACTTTTATTCAAATTTTGATTGGTTTAACGCTACTAAGATGCAAACACGTTGTCGCTTTATCAGCTGTTATCTCATTTATAGATTTATTACCAATACTCGGAACCGGAACGATACTCATACCATGGTCTATCTATTCACTTATAACAGGCAACATTGCATTTGGGGTTGGAATAATATCGATATTTTTAATTACAACTGTTGTTAAAAATATATTGTCACCAAAAATACTCGGCAATCAAATCAAATTAGACTCACTTTGTGTATTAGCATCTATGTATATTGGATATAAACTAACAGGTGTATCAGGATTGATATTTGCTCCATTTTTGACTGCAATAGCAAGAGATATCGTAATGGAACAATAAAAAAGTCTGCTATCGCAGACCTTTTTATTAAATATAAGCTCTATCAAACTGAATTACACAGCAATATCTTTGATCAATTTCAGACGCTTTTTGCTGAATTAAATCATTAAGCACAGACAAATCGGTTTTAATAGAATATGGTACAACCACGTCGAATATAAGATTAATTCTATTTTCACCAGGAACGATTCTGAAATCATGAATGCTGAGCACGGGATCAATCGATGCAACCGTGTCACTAATTTTATGCATTAAAGAAACAGCAGCAT
>JAZRMJ010000086.1:0-5849 GCA_045647445.1 Acutalibacteraceae bacterium
GTGCGTTTCATCCTACGGCTCAGGCACTCGCTCAAGCGGTAATGTTAAAATTATCAAGGATCTCGATATTGACCTTAATGGCTACGACGTTTTGCTTGTTGAAGATATTCTCGACTCAGGCAACACCCTCTACAATGTCAGAAGTATGCTTGCTCAACGTGGAGTGCGTAGCATCAAGGTTTGCACCTTCCTTGACAAGCCTTCTCGTCGCATCGCAGATATTGCCGCAGATTATATAGGTGCCGAAATAGAGGATGAATTTGTAGTCGGATACGGCCTTGATTTTGACGAGAGATACCGTAATCTGCCTTTCTTGGGTATACCTCACCCTTACGTATACTCATCCGAAGAATAATTAGGGAGTGATTTGGTTGAAAAAGAATGTTCGCAATATAATAATTTTTATTATTATACCCGTAATTGCTATTGTAGGCATTGGCCTTTTAATCGGCAATTTTTATAACGTTGAAAAAGAGAAGTATTCAGAGATAATATCTTATTTCGATAATGACAACGTCAGCAAATTCACTATCAATGCAGCGTCAGATGAGCTGACCTACGTTTTGCGTGAGGATGTTGGCGATAAAAAAGCTAAAAAAGAGTATAAGGCTACTCTTGCATCAGCAGGTTTGTTTTTAGATGATATCAACGAGCAGATAAGAGAGTATAATAAAAAGCCCGAAAACGCTAAAAACAAAATAGTTTACGATATTAAGCGTGGTGCTGAAACCTCATGGCTTGCAGACTTAATCCCCATGGTGCTTATGATAGGTGCCGTAGTTGTTGTTTGGGTTTTGATGTCTCGCAAGATGGGCAAAATGATGGGCGACGACAAAACTATGTCGTTTGGCAAAATCAGAGCTCAAAAGCCTGAGAGCGATAAGCGCAAGACCACCTTTGCCGACGTAGCAGGTGCAGACGAAGAAAAGGCTGAGCTTGAAGAGATTGTTGAATTTCTCAAAAACCCCAAGAAATTCAACGATATGGGCGCTCGTATCCCCAAGGGTGTGCTTCTTGTAGGCCCTCCCGGAACAGGTAAAACCCTTCTTGCCCGTGCGGTAGCCGGTGAAGCAGGCGTACCCTTCTTCTCAATATCAGGCTCCGACTTTGTTGAAATGTTTGTCGGTGTCGGTGCTTCTCGTGTTCGTGACCTCTTTAGTCAGGCTAAAAAGCAGTCTCCTGCCATCGTCTTTATCGACGAGATAGATGCAGTTGGCAGACAGCGTGGTGCAGGTCTTGGTGGAGGCCACGATGAGCGAGAGCAAACCCTTAACCAGTTGCTTGTTGAGATGGATGGCTTTGGTGCAAACGAAGGCGTTATCATCATCGCAGCAACCAACCGACCCGATATACTTGATAAAGCTCTGCTTCGTCCCGGTCGTTTTGATCGTCAGGTTACCGTTAACTATCCCGATGTAAAAGGCAGAGAAGAGATACTCAAGGTTCATGCAAGAGGCAAGCCCCTTGCACCCGATGTATCGCTTCGCACCATTGCTCGTTCATCTGCAGGCTTCACAGGTGCTGACCTTGAGAATTTGCTCAACGAAGCAGCTCTGCTCGCAGTTAGAAACGGCAATAAGGCTATAACTGAAGAGAATATCGAAGAGGCTACCATTAAGGTGGTCATGGGCACCGAAAAGAAGAGCCATGTCCTTTCCGATAAAGATAAGATGATTACCTCTTATCACGAGGCAGGTCATGCTATTGTTTCTTACTTCTTGCCCACTCAAGACCCCGTTCATCAAATTTCAATCATTCCTCGTGGAATGGCTGCAGGCTACACTATGTATCTGCCTACCGAAGATAAGGGCCATACCTCTCGCAATCAGCTTCTTGAGGATATCTGCTCGCTGCTTGGTGGTCGTGCTGCAGAGGAGCTCACTCAAGAGGATATCTGCACCGGAGCATCAAACGATATCGAGCGTGCTACCAATATTGCACGCACCATGATTACCCGTTACGGCATGAGCGAAAAGCTCGGACCGATTGTTTTCGGCAAGGATAACGGCGAGGTCTTCCTCGGTCGTGATTTCAGCTCAACCCCCAACTATTCTGAAAAGATAGCGGCTCTCATTGATGAAGAAACCGATATCATCGTCAAGAATCAGCATAAGCGTGCGCTCGAAATTCTTACTGAAAACATGACAAAGCTTCATGAGGTTGCCAAATACCTCTTTGAAAACGAAAAGATGGATTCTGCTCAGTTTGAACAGCTCATGCAGTCCACCGAAACAACAACTGCTGAATAAATTTAAGGAGATATAAATTATGCAAATTACTAAAGATATGCTTATCGGCGATATACTCGAAATGGATATTGAAACTGCACCCTATTTCTTTGAGATGGGCATGCATTGCCTTGGCTGCCCCTCTGCTCGTGGCGAATCTCTTGAGCAGGCTTGTGCTGTTCATGGTGTAGATGTAGACGAAATGGTCGCAAAGATCAACGCCTTTCTTGCGCAAAAAGGATGATTAAATTAGGTGCAAGATTAAAAGCCACAGCCTCTCTCGTTAGACAGGGAGTGCGTGTGGCAGATATCGGTACCGATCACGCCTACCTGCCTGCTTTCTTAATCCAAAGCGGGCGGGTAGTCTCTGCTATTGCGTGTGATATAGGCGACGGTCCACTTATGAATGCTGCTGCAACCTTGCGTGATTACGATTTGCAAGATTTGATTGAACTGCGCAAATGCGATGGCCTTGAGGGTGTTGAGCCCGATGAGGTTGATGATATCTTTATCTGTGGCATGGGTGGTGAGCTTATCGCGCGAATAATTGATGCCGCCGAGTGGACTCGCGATGGGTCAAAGCAGTTAATTTTGCAGCCCATGAGCGCTGTTGATGATTTGAGAATCTATCTTGCAAATAATGGCTATACGGTGGTTGAAGAGCGACTTGTAAAAGATAGCGGCAGGCTTTATACCGTTATGCTCGTTAGATATAGTGGCAAAAGCTACGCCTATTCTCTCGAATACCCCGAGGTCGGCACCATTACAGCCAATATGCAATATGGCCGTGAATATCTTGAGCGCCAACTAAAGCGTGTTCAAAAGCATGCCAATATGCTGCTCAACAGCAACCAAAATCAAAACAGAGAAGAAATTCTTGAGGTTATATCAGCTATCAAAAAAAGATTGGAGATTGATTGCGATGATGGTGTCTGATATTTTTGATATAATAGATAATAGCGCCCCCTTCTCGACTCAGTTGGGCTTTGATAATTCGGGTTTGCTTGTCGGTGACCCTAATGCTGGGGTAACTAAAGTTGCGATAGCGCTTGATGCTACCATCGAAACTGTCAATAAAGCATCTGAGCTTGGCTGCCAACTGCTTGTGACCCATCATCCGATTATCTTTTCACCGTTAAAGCATGTAACCCCCGATGATGTGGCCTTTGTTGCCGTCAGTAAGGGCATTGCCGTTATCAGCGCCCACACAAATCTCGACGCCTCAAAGGGTGGAGTTAACGACTGCCTTGCGAAGCTTATCGGAATGACCGATATAACACCCCTCTCAGATGGGAGCGACAATGTCCCAATGGCTAGAATCGGCAAGCTTAATGCCGTATCGAGCGAATCTCTTGCGCGTCACGTCAAATCAACTCTCGGCTGTGGTTGTGTTAAATTTGTGCCGTGTGATGGCGCCATCAAAACGGTTGCCGTTTGTGGTGGAGCAGGCTCCGATTTTATTATCTCTGCTCTTAAAGAGGGCGCTCAGGCGCTCATAACAGGCGAGTGCAGGCATCATGAGCGTTTGATGGCCAAACAGCTTGGTATAGCTCTGCTTGAGTGTGGCCATTTTGCTACCGAGCAGCCGGTTAAGACTGCCCTTAAAGCGATGATTGAATCAGCAAAAGTCGAAGCTGTTGTGCTTAGTGAAACCGACCCTGCTATGTATATTTAAGGCGGTGCGCATATGCCCTTTGATGGAATTTTTATGTCAAACGTATGCCGTGAATTGTCGGCAGCGATAGGCTCTAGGGTTGATAAAATTTATCAGCCTACCCGAGAGGATATTGTCTTATCGCTTAGCAGTCGCGGCTTTAAAAAGAAACTACTTATTTCGGTCAGTGGTGTGGGTGCTCGAATACAATTCACCGAATACACTTTTGAGAATCCTGCAACACCACCTATGTTTTGCATGCTCATGCGCAAGCATTTTTCTAATGCAAAGCTAGAAGCAATTGACCAAAACGGACTTGATAGAGTTATCACCCTTCGCTTTTCTGCCTTCAATGAGCTGGGCGACGAGGTCGAGCTGTCTATTGTAACCGAGCTTTTCGGTCGACGCTCAAACATTATCCTCACCTGCGACGGCAGAATAATGGATGCAGTTCGTCGCTCCGACCCCGAAGCAGAGGGAAGATTGATTTTGCCAGGTGCAAAATATGAACTCCCAGAGCCACAAAACAAACTAAGTCTGCTTGAGTGCGACGATGCAAAAATCATACATTCAATGGCGCTCGAAAACGCAAGCTTTAACGATACGCTTGATGGTGTTTCACCACTCATATCGCGTGAGCTTGAGGAGTTATCTTCAAAAAATGGAGTTCACAAAGCTTTAAGTGATGTGCGAGAATATGCTCAAAAAGGTGTGCCCACCATGCTTTTAAAAGGTGGTTCACCAACTGAATTTACCTATATGCCCATCACCCAATATGGTGAGGCTATACAATCTGTTCAGTGCGGATCTTTTAGCGAGTTGCTTGATAGCTTCTATGGTCAGCGCCAAAAAAATGACGATATTCGTCGCAGAACTCACGATTTGCGCAAGCTTATAAACGCTCTCACTGAACGAACTGCTCGCAGAATTGAAAAGCAACGAGGCGAATTATCTCGTTGCGACGACATGGAAAAGCTTCGTGTTTTTGGTGAACTGCTTAAAGCCAATCTTTATGCTGTTCAGCCTGGCGCAACCTTTGCAGAATTGCCAAATTACTACGACCCTGAGTGTGCGCTCATTCGAGTGCCCTTAAAGCCCGAGCTATCTCCGTCTCAAAACGCCCAGCGTTATTTTAAAGAGTACCGAAAGGCTAACACAGCCAGAGATATGCTCACTCGACTTATTGCAGAAGGCGAGAGGGAGCTTGTCTATTTAGGCAGTGTCAGCGATGAGCTCAACCGAGCCGAGAGTGAGCGTGAGCTCGCAGAGATTAGAACTGAGCTTGAGGTAGCAGGTTATATTCGTGTAATACGAAGTGCAAAACAAAAAAATCAAAAACCTTTGCCGCCACTTCGTTTCTGCTCTGATGACGGTTTTGATATTTGGGTCGGTCGCAATAACCGACAAAATGATGAGCTAACCCTCAAGGTCGCGGCAAAAAGTGATATTTGGCTTCACACTAAAGGTATCCACGGAACTCACACCGTCATATCAGCAAACGGTCGAGAGGTTCCCAATAGCACCATCCTTCAAGCAGCAATACTTGCAGCCTACCACTCAGACGGCAAACAGTCATCCTCTGTACCGGTCGATTATTGTCCGATACGCAACATTAAAAAGCCGTCAGGTTCACCTGCAGGTATGGTTATATATGATAATTATCGCACCGTTTACGTTACTCCCGATGAAGAGCTCGTAAACCGACTAAAAAAGTGAGGAGTAAATCGTGAAAAACAAAATTGTTTTAATTCTTGTTTGCGTTGTAATGCTCATTGCTTGTGCTTCATGCTCACAAGAAGGCTCAAAGGATGTCTCAAGTGATGCATCATCAAACAATGTGTCAAGCGCAATCTCTTCTAAGCCTCAAGCACCTTCAAGCGTTGAAGCTTCAAATGCTGAAACCTCAAGTGAAGCTGCTAAAAAAACCAAAATAAGAATTATGCCTCTTGGTGACTCCTTGACTCAGG
>JAZRMJ010000087.1:0-7290 GCA_045647445.1 Acutalibacteraceae bacterium
CAACCAACCAGCCTACAGAAGACGTAGTTACCCCCGATAGCACCGAAAAATCGGAGCTTTCAATCAGCGGTCTGTCCTTTACTCAATATAAGGATAAGGCTAAGGATGTTCCCGCAGCTAAAGAAGATATTGTTATCGACCATCAAAACCCCTCCGGCAAGGGCGATAAGGTCACCGTTGAAGATGTTAATGGTGAAAAAGCCGTTGTTATCGAGCAGGGAAGCTATGTCGAATACACCGTAACCGTAGATAAAGATGCTATCTATGTTATCGACAGCCGTTTTTGTCTGCCTGGCGACAGAAGCATCAACGGTGAAATTCGACTCTATGTTGATGGCGTAACTCCCTATACCGAGGCTACAACCATCACCCTCACCCGTGTGTGGAAGGATGCAGCCTACGATAAGGATGCAAACCTTAATGAATATGGTCATGAGGTCGACGTTAGTGGTAACGAGCTTACCCCTGATGCCGAGCTTGTTAATCGTTGGCAGGATTATGTTCTGCATGATAACGACTACATGACCGACTCTGATATTGAGATTTACCTCACTAAGGGCACTCATACTATCCGTTTCGACGTTCAAAGAGAGACTATTGCTTTCTCAAAGTTGATTCTTAGTGGTGCAAAGGTTCTTCCTTCTTATAAAGATGTATTTGCAGATTACAAGAACAAGGGTTACGAGATTTTCTCAGGTCTGCCGATAATTCTTGAAGCAGAGAATTCATATGAGCGCTCAACCCAGAGCCTTTCTATGACTGCTGACTATGCTTCAGCATCAACCTATCCTGCACACCCCTCTCAAATTCGTCTTAATACCATCGGCGGCGAGCTGTGGGATACCACCGGGCAGTGGATCACATGGAGTGTCGATGTAGAAAAAGAAGGCCTTTACGCTCTTTCATTTAAATACCGTCAGGACTTTGTTCGTGGTTTTAAAGTTTACCGTACCGTTGCTGTTAACGGTGAGGTACCTTATGCCGAGTTTGATTGTGTAGCCTTCGACTCCAACACCAAGTGGGAGAACTATACCGTTTCATATGGTGAGAAGAAGGAAAAGGCCCCCTACTACATCTATCTTAAAGAGGGTCAAAACACCATCACCCTCAAAAACACACTTGGCCCTGTTTCTGACACCCTGCTCCAGCTCAGCGATTGCATTACTGAGATGAACGAAATCTACCTCGATATAATCAAAATCACCGGTACCACCCCCGATACCAACCGTGATTACGATATCGATATTGCTATCCCCGATCTTATGGATCGCTTTAAGAAGGTTAATAAGTCTCTTAAGGATATCAACGAGGGTGTTGCTAAGTATAACGGTAAGGTAGATGGTGGCATCACTGCTTTTATCGACATTATGACTAAGCAGCTTGATAAGTTTATCAAAGACCCCCTCAAGATTACCGGCGCTCTTGGCGCATACAAATCTAATATTTCATCTGTATCTGATATGCTCCGTTCAATGAGCGAGCAGTCAATTCAGCTTGACCGCATCTATCTTGGCGGTGAGGATAAGCTCCCCAAAGCAAGTGTTGACTTCTTATCTTCAATGAAATATTCTATATTGTCCTTCTTCGCCTCCTTCGTAACCGACTATAACGCATTCGGTAACGTTTATGACGGCGCATCAGGCGAGGGCTATAGATGCGAGCCTATCGAGGTTTGGATGACCTCAGGTCGTGACCAGATGAACATCTTAAAGTCAATGATCGACGACCAGTTTGTTAAGAACTACAACATCCCTGTTAAGCTCAGCCTTGTTGATGTTGGTGACTCACTGACTAAGGCTATTCTTGCAGGCATCGGCCCTGACTGCGCTGTTATGCTTGGTAACGGTACCCCCATCAGCTACTCAATGCGTGGAGCTCTTGAGGATATGAACCAGTTTAACGCAGAGAACCAGTTCACCGAAAAAGACGGCAAGAAGATTCAGAACTATAAATACACCTTCGAAGAGGTTAAAGAGTGGTTCTATCCCTCTGCTTTTGTTTCACTTGAGTATCAGGATAAAAAGATTTACGGTCTTCCCGAAACTCAGTCATTCAACATGATGTTCTATCGCACCGACATTCTTAAGAGCCTCGGCATTGAGCCTCCTAAGACCTGGCAGGAGCTTTATAACTGCATTACCGTCGTTCAGCGTCAGAATATGAATATCGGTATTCCTACGACCGGTGATATGTTTACCACCATGCTTCTCCAGCGCGACGGTCAGTACTATGTTGACGACTTCTCAGCCGTTAACTTCAACACCGACGAGGCTATCGATGCATTCCGTGAGTGGACCGAGTTTAACACCAAGTATTCAATGCCCCTGTCCTACAACGGTCTTAACCGTTTCCGTGCAGGTGAGTATCCGATCGTTGTTGCAAACTACACCTTCTATAACGAGCTTGCAGTTGGTGCTCCCGAAATTAAGGGCTTGTGGGAGATGACCGTTATCCCTGGTACTCCTCGTGAAGATGGCACCGTTGATCACTCTGAGCCCTCAGCAGGTAGCGTTTGCATTATGATTAAGGGCTGCGAAAACAAGAACGAAGCTTATGAGTTCCTTAGCTGGTGGGTATCTGCCGATGCTCAGGCTGAGTTTGGTAATAAGATTGAGGCTCGCCTCGGTCTTGGTGGCCGCTACACCGCAGCTAACAAAGAGGCTTTCAAGCGTCTTTCTTGGTCAACCAAGGAGCAGGAGCAGATCTTTGCTCAGTGGGAGTATGTTGACGAGGTTCATAAGATCCCCGGCGACTACTACATCGGCCGAATGGTTGACAATGCGTATCGCGCAGTTGTTTATAAGAATCAGAATCCCCGTGAGGCTATGCTCCGCTATAGCACCGAGATGGATAAAGAAATTCAGCGCAAGCGCATTGAGTATCGCGTTGAAGAGATTCGCAAGGCTGCAGGCCTTAAATAAAAGGGGAGGGACTTTAATTGAAAACTAAAAAAGCTAAATTGGGTCAATCCTCATTCGTTAGCTACCAGATGATGGCCATTTGGATAATACTTTTCGTGTTGTTCATGCTTATCCCCGTTGTAGCAGCTATCGGTCTGAGCTTTACAAGCTTCGACATGCTTAACATGCCGAAGTTTAACGGAGTAGAAAACTTCGTTCGTCTATTCCTTGATGACGACGTTTTCATGACCTCACTAAAAAACACTCTTATTATCGCAGTTGTAACCGGTCCTATCGGTTACCTTCTGAGCTTCGTGTTTGCATGGTGTATCAATGAGCTTGGCAGAGGCCTTCGCTCATTCCTCACCCTCTGCTTCTACGCACCTACCCTCTCGGGTAACGTTTACTTCATCTGGCAGTACATATTCAGTGGTGACTCCTACGGTGTTATCAACTCACTGCTTATCGAATATGGTTTCATTGATTCACCTATCCAGTTCCTTACCGATACAAATTATACAATGGCTATCGTTATCGTAGTTATCCTCTGGATGAGTGCAGGTACCAGCTTCCTTACCTTTATCGCAGGTCTTCAGGGTCTTAACAATGAGCTTGCAGAGGCAGGAGCTATCGATGGTATTAAAAACCGTTGGCAGGAGCTTTTCTACGTAACCCTGCCCCAGATGAGACCTCAGTTGCTGCTCGGTGCTGTTTTCACCATTTCAGGCTCTTTCGCTTGCGGTGGTGTTAACGCAGCCCTTACCGGCAACCCCTCAACCGACTATTCAACCCACACTATACTGCTCCACATGAACGACTACGCCTTCGTCCGTTTCGAGATGGGCTACGCCAGTGCAATTTCAATCGTTCTCTTTGCGATGATGCTTGCCTACTGGTGGTTGGTCAATAAGGTGCTAGCACGTTGGAGCACAGACTAAAGGAAGGAGGAACGCCAGCATGAGAAAAAATAAATTCTTAAATCCCGATGCAACCTACAGCAAAAAGTTTTTGCGCGCAAGGGGTGGCAACAAAAAGAAGATTAACCGCTCACGTGGTGGTAACGCTCTTATGTTCCTCTTCCTCTTCTTGTTTGGTGCATTTATGGTGCTTCCGCTTTACTATGCGGCAATCAGCGCCTTCAAACCCCTGAACGAGCTGTTTATATTCCCACCTCGTTTCTACGTAGTTAACCCAACAACCGACAACTTTGCTACCATGATGCGTCTTATCTCTGCATCACGAGTACCCTTCTCACGTTACCTGTTCAACAGCGTTATCATCGCTGTCGGCGGCACCGTGCTCGGAATTGTTGTTGGTGCTATGCCTGCTTATCCCTTGGCAAAGCATAACTTTAAGGCAAAGGTTATCATTTATAACATCGTTGTTTGGGCAATGATGTTCCGCGGTGAGGTTCTTTCAATCCAGCAGTATCTTATTATCGCAAACCTCGGTCTTATTAACAACATGCTTTCAATTCTTCTGCCTTCACTGGCAGGCACCATGGGTGTTTTCCTTATGAGACAGTTTATGGAATCTAATATTCCTGATGTAGTGCTTGAAGCTGCCCGAATCGACGGTGCAAGCGAGTGGTACATTTTCTGGAAGATAGTAATGCCCAACGTTAAGCCTGCATGGCTGACTCTGGCTATATTCTCATTCCAGGGCATGTGGCACACCACCGGTTCTACTTACATCTACGATGAGCCGATGAAGATGCTTCCTACCGCACTCGGTCAGATCACTGCTGGTGGTGTTGCTCGTCAGGGTGCAGCAGCTGCAGTTGCGCTGGTTATGATGATTCCTCCGATCGTACTGTTTATCTTCAGCCAAAGCTCGATTATGCAGACCATGTCTACTTCGGGTCTGAAGTAAACCGATTTAAATACAACAATTTCGCAAATTGCGAATGAACGGAGGATATAATGAGAAGAAATGCTGTTAAAACAGTTGCTCTTATGATTGTTTTTATCATAATTGCATCGGTTATGGCGCTTCCGGCAATGGCAGTGTCGTCACCCCCTTATGAGGGCTACAACTACGACCCTTATGGTGTCAGCACAGCTGCACCTATCGGTTACCTACCCGAGAAGACCATCACTTCAATTGATATGGGGATTGCGAATCCTCTAAAGGCACCCAAGGATATGTTCGTTTATGACCAGAGAGAAATCTGGATAAGCGATTCAGAAGGTTACGACGAAAATGGTGAAATTCTTGTTGTAAAAGAAGAGGGCACCGATAAAAAAGAACCTGTTAAGTTTAATGGCTTTGAGGTTGATGATACTACCACCTACGGCAGAGTTGTTGTTCTCGATAAGGATTATAAGTTCCTGCGCGAATACACCTACTTGACCGATAAGGATGGCAAGCGTCAGCCCATCCATGCTCCCCAGGGCCTGTTTGTTAAATACAATGTTAAAGAAAAGCGCGACGAAATGTTTATTTGCTGTAACATCACCGTTAAGAAAGAGGATGGCAGCAAAAACAAGGATGGCTATGTTGTTTGCGCCGATATGGACGGCAACATCATTCGCACCTATCGTTGCCCTGAGAGCACAGTCTCTGATATTAAAGACTTCCAGCCTCTGAGCGTTGTTGTTGATGATTCAAACTACCTTTATATGCAGGCATACGGTGTGCTCGACGGTATCGTTGTTTACACCTATGATACAGCAGAATTCACTACCTTCTACGGTGCTAACAAGGTTGTTTTGACTTGGCAGCTGCTCGCTGACCAGGCAATCAAAAAGTTCTTTTCTCGTAAGGCAACAGCAGGTATGCTTAAGGCTGTTCCTACAGAGATATCTAATATGCATATTGACAAAGAAGGCTTTATTTATACAACCACTGCTACAACCACGGTTCAAAAAGACCTTCGTGTCAGAAAGCTTAACGGTGTTGGCGACAATACCCTCAAGGGCGATGCAAACTCACTTGTTAAAGTAGTTTTCGGTGACCGTGATACTGCCTCCTTCATTGTTGGTGGTGTATGGTCAAACTCCGACACCCATCTTGAGGATATAACCGTTAACGACGATGGTATCATGGCTTGCATGGATACCGAGCGCAATCGTGTTTACATTTACGACCAGAGCTGCATGCTTCTGACTGCATTCGGCTTTAAGAGCAAGGGTCTTGCAACCGAAGGTTCAGTTAACACTGCAGAGGCTATTGATTCACTTGGTGATCGCTATCTGGTGCTCGACAGTGGTCGAAATACAATCGTTACATATCGCCCGTCAGATTATATGAAAATGCTTCTTGAAGCAAACAAGTTCTATACCGACGGACGTTATGTTGAGGGCGAACCCTATTGGAGAAACGTTCTCAAATACGACGCTAACTTTGCACGTGGATATGCTGCAATCGGTAAGTCACTTCGTGAGCAGCATGATTATGAGGGCTCACTCTATTGGCTCGAGCAGGGTCAAGACAGAACCTCATATTCACTCGCTCTTCAAGAATACCGCAAGGAGTATCTGCGTGATAACTACTGGTGGCTCGTTCCTGTTGCAGTAGTTGCAGTAGTCGTCTTTGTGCTTCTATTCCGCTATATCCAGAAGTTACTTGGTATTAAGCGCAAGAAGCAAAGAATTAAGTTTAATTAAGGAGGGGCCGAAGATATGGGCAGTATTGCTAATATAA
Source organism: Acutalibacteraceae bacterium (assembly GCA_045647445.1). Lineage (GTDB taxonomy): Bacteria > Bacillota > Clostridia > Oscillospirales > Acutalibacteraceae > RGIG2206. The sequence continues at coordinate 6,546 of JAZRMJ010000087.1, forward strand.
TTAAATATTCTAAAAAAGCCTCATTTTCATTCAGCCCCGATAAGCTGAATCCGAAAAATTGGAATTGGCAAAAGATTATTTGGCCTTTCAGAGTAATAACCCACCCTGTGCAGGCCTTCACCGAGATTAAGTATGAAAATCGTGGTTCAGTCCTCCTTTCAATACTTATTCTGGTGCTCTGGACTTTTAGCGCTGTTTTTCAGTTCTTAGAGACCGGCTTCCAGTTCAACACCAACCGTGTTGAAGACTTGTCACTGTTTAACATGTTCATGAGCACTAGCGCAATCATCATCCTGTGGTCAATATCCAACTGGGCTATATGCACCCTTATGGATGGTGAAGGTTGGTTTAAAGAGATTTGGATTTGCAACTGCTACGCTGTTATGCCACAGGTGCTCACCATAATTCCCTTGACCATTATCTCAAAGGTTGTAACTATCGAAGAAGGCGCCTTTATCACAATGGGTACCACCATTGTTTTCGGCTGGATGATTCTGCTGATGTTCCTTGCTAACACAACCGTTCATCAGTATTCAGTCGGCAAGAGCATAGTTTCAATGGTTTTGACTGTTCTCGGCGTTTTGATTCTTCTGCTTTTGGGAGTCTTGATGTTTAGCTTGTTCTATGAAATCTATAATTTCGTTACTGGCTTGTATCAAGAGATGGTCTTCCGATTTAGAGTATAAAGGGATGGAGTGATGTGAAATGAAAAGAAAAATAGTATATTCGATTCTCGCTGTCGCAT
>JAZRMJ010000088.1:0-2015 GCA_045647445.1 Acutalibacteraceae bacterium
GCAGAGTTGTCTTCCTAAGACCGCTTGGCCTCCGACTTCGTTGTGTCGGTCATAATGGTTGCGGGGTTGGAGTTTACGAGAACTACCTCGTAGCCCTCCTCCTTAAGCGCGAGACACGCCTGAGTGCCCGCATAGTCGAACTCTGCTGCCTGACCGATAACGATAGGGCCTGAGCCAATGATCAAAATCTTCTTAATGTCTGTTCTCTTTGCCATAAGGCATGCCTCCTGAATTTATATAAAGTAAAATATTAAACTGATTTATAAACAACTTTTCCGTCGCAAACTGTCATTAAGCATTTGCCGTAAAGGGTATCGTCCTTAAAAGGTGTTGCCTTTCCCTTTGATAAAAAGTTATCGGGATTAACCTCAAACTGCTCATCAAGCTTCCAAACAGAAAAATCGGTTCCAAGTGAAATGCCAAACCTCTTGCGAGGATTAATAGCCATAAGCTCAACAAGCTTTTCAATAGTAATAACATTTGTCTTAACAAAATGTGTATACATTACAGAAAAAGCCGTTTCAAGACCTACAACACCAAACGCACTCTTCTCTAAGCCTCTAGATTTTTCTTCTAACGAGTGAGGTGCATGATCGGTAGCTATCATATCGATAGTGGAATCTTTAATTCCTTCAATCAGAGCGAGTCTATCTTCAGCAGATCTTAAGGGAGGGTTCATCTTAAAACGACCATCTTCTTGAAGATTGCTATCGTCCATAACAAGGTAATGAGGAGCAGTCTCACATGTTATATTCAGGCCCTCAGCTTTTGCCTTACGTATGAGTCCAACACTCTCTTTGGTTGAAATGTGACAAACGTGGTAGGCACATCCTGTTTCTCTTATTAGCTCAATATCACGACGAATCTGCTCATATTCACTAGCTGAGCAGATACCTTTGTGACCATGCTCTGCAGCATAAGCGCCATCATGAATATAACCACCACGGAGCAGTGAGTTAACCTCGCAATGAGCTACAATCATTTTACCTAACAACTTAGCCTTGAGCATCGCCTGACGCATCATATCGTCAGATTGCACTCCCCTGCCATCATCTGAAAAAGCTATTGCAGAGTCTGCCATGCCATCTAAATCTGATAGTTGCTGACCTAACTGACCAACAGTTATTGAAGCATAAGGATAAACGTGGATGCAGGCATCATTCTCAATCAAATCAAGCTGCTCTTTTAAATGCTCAACGCTATCGGGCACGGGGTTTAAATTAGGCATTGTGCAAACGGCAGTGTAGCCACCAGCTGCTGCAGAAAGACTGCCGGTTTTTATGGTCTCTTTATAAGAAAAACCCGGCTCACGAAAATGCACATGCACATCGCAAAAACCGGGAAAAACAGCACAGCCCGTCAAATCAAAGTCACAAACACCTGCGATATCGGCAATAACACCGTCGCTGACCAGTACACTGTTGATTTTTTGTGATCCTGTAACTCTGGTCATTGTAGACTCCTTTCAACATATCAGGGTATCAAAAAAGCCCTGCCAAATCTGACGGCAAGACAGATATATAAAACCAGACACGGTGGTTAACCGCATCGTGTAAATTGCATATATATCTTACCGATCTCTCTGTATCGTCTTTTAAAGATTATTTTGTAGCATTATACCATGTTGACAGCTTTTTTGTCAACCGACTTTTGAAACTTTTAGAGGTCTTTGGAACATTCATATAACCTATACAAAAAGGTATCAAACATTATAAATTCTTTGGGTTAATTTATAGTTTCTAGGTAAACATAATACCCACTCACTTGATTGTGAGTGGGTATTTAATGAATCATTTAGTAAAAAGAGCGACAATGTTAACAACAAGAACCAAAACAAAGAAACCAATGGTAATAAACTTAGTCCAGCGTGAAAGGAATGCATCGACTGAACGAGCCTTGTTCTTTGAAAGGAAAGTATCAGCACCACCAGAGATAGCGCCATTGATACCGGCACGACGACCCTCTTAAGTCGGAGCCAAGCGGTCTTAGGAAGACAACTCTGCCTTTCAACTCCT
>JAZRMJ010000089.1:0-16017 GCA_045647445.1 Acutalibacteraceae bacterium
GGGGGAGTTTTGGTGATAAAGGTAAAGGAACGGTCTGCATAAACCGTGATAACAACAGGGATAATCATACCCACGTCGTTCTTGGTGCGCTCATTGAATTCTTTGGTGAACGCCATAATGTTAACACCGTGCTGACCCAGCGCGGGACCTACAGGGGGAGCCGGAGTGGCCTTACCCGCAGGAATTTGAAGCTTAATAAATCCAACAACCTTTTGAGCCATTGATTAGCACCTCCGTAAAAATGTGGTATGGCGGTACAGCCTTTTGCTGCCCTCCCACCGGCATTAAAGCCGTAACGGTATCACCGTTGTTGATCTTTTAGTCAGACAGCTCAACCTGATCAAGCTCAAGCTCAACCGAGGTGTCTCTGCCCAACATGGACAATGTAACGTGAACAATGCCCTTCTCTGTGTCGATTGAATCGACCTTTCCGCTAAAGCCTTCAAGCGCACCATAGACGATATCGACCAAGTCGCCAACTGCATAGTTGACCTCGACCGAATGCTGCTCAACACCAAGCTTCTCAACCTCTGAATCGGTGAGAGGCACAGGGCTGCCAGACGGGCCAACAAAGCCCGTAACACCACGGATGTTGCGAACAACAAACCATGAATCGTCGGTAACTATCATCTTGACAAGCACATAGCCGGGGAAAATCTTGCGCTCAACCTCTTTAGTTGTGTTATCTTTGCCGATTTCGGTAACCATTTCGGTGGGCACCTTAACGTCAAAGATGAGGTCTTGCATGCTTCGGTTATCGACTATCTTTAAAAGATTGTCAGCAACCTTGTTTTCGTAGCCGGAATAGGTATGAATAACATACCATTTTGCATCCATCTCGGACATTTTAATAACCTCCTAAATTAGGCAAGTATCAACTTGATAAGGTTACCAAGGCCAAAGTCTACAATGCCAACGAAGGCTCCGACTACAAGGCAAACGATAAGAACGATAACGGTATTCTTAACAACAGTTTTGAAACTGGGCCAAGAAATCTTTTTGCACTCGCTCTTATATTCGCGGATAAATGATACAAACCTCTGAATCAGAGTCTTCTTTGCGCCTTCAGACTCGATAACTTCGGCATAATCATTTGCAAAAATGGTGATGATGCTGAATACGACAAATGCGATTGAGCACCAGGTTAGCACAGCGGCCAAGCCGTTGTAGCTAAGATGTGTCGGCTTTGTGACGGGGCGCCAGTCTACATATGAATTGACGTCGCTGAAGCTAAAAACGAGCATCATTATCATAGTAACTGCACCGGAAACCAAGCCACCAACTGTTGCGTTCTTATATTTGAATGAACAGCCAGCGCAAATCACAGCAATCAGAGCAAACGCCATGGTAAACATGTAGTAAGATGATTGTGCGAAGTTTAGCTCTTCTCCACCAACAGAAGTAACGGTGCTACCAAATGCCATTTGGTAACCTGAAAGATTGAAAGTTCCTTCTGCACCGGTAACGGTAACTATTCCAAAAAAGAACAGCACGAGCACCGCTACAGCAATTACGGCCGTAATGATACGGCTAATTAGAGTTGCAGCTTTCATATTCTTCCTCCTTACTTTGTCTCTTTGTGGAGAGTGTGCTTTTTACAGAATCTGCAATACTTATTCATCTCAAGCCTATCGGGGTCGTTCTTCTTGTTCTTCATAGTATTGTAGTTTCTTTGCTTGCACTCAGTGCAAGCGAGTGTGATTTTGACTCTCATATCGGCACCTCCCGTTTTACGGAAAAATTTAGCCTCCCTCTACAAGGCGGGTCAGGGCGCAACAAAACAAACCCTTATAAAGAGGTACTATCGATTATATCACAACCCCACCCTTCGGTCAAGTGTTATTTTTGTATAATTTTAAGGGGCTTGACCAATTGGTAGATGTATATTTGTTATATACTAAAGCTAATCACCGCAGAGCCACTTAAAACGGTCTGTGGTGATTAGCTTTTGAGGTTATTCTGAACGAAGGGCTACTACGGGATCTTTTTTAGCGGCAATCCTTGAGGGGATAAGACCTGCTACAAAGGTCAGCAGCATACTTATAAGCATAAGGGCGATGCCTCCAAAAAGGGGCAGTGATGCGTTGATGGTGTTAAGCCCTGTCATCACATGGATAATAAGGTTGATGGGCAGACAGGCGAGCACCGTAACGATAATGCCTATTGCACCCGCCGCGAAGCCCACAATAAGCGTTTCGGCGTTAAAGACTCGGGTTATATCCTTTTTAGAAGCACCTATTGAACGTAAAACGCCAATCTCTTTAGTGCGCTCAAGAACTGAGATATAGGTGATAATGCCTATCATAATAGAGGATACAACAAGCGAAATGGAAACGAAGGCGATAAGCACGTATGAAACAGCGTTAAAGATAACAGTTACACCCGAAAAAAGCATTGCAACGTAGTCGGTATAGCTTATGTGGTCGCTCTCTTTTGCTTTTTTGTTGTAGTCGGTGATGATTCTTGATACCTCTTCTTTATTGTCAAAGGTAGCACTGAAGATGTTGACAGCAGCAGGGCTAGACATATCAACATAGCCGAGGTTTCTCAAATTAGCCTCATAGGTAGATGCAGAATAATCGTCGCTGATGGTCTCGTCATACATTTTTGCGAGAGCCTTATCGTCATACTTTGCGATAGCATCATCAAAGGCGGCTGCAGCGGCAGTCTCGCTCATAGAAGCAAGCTGAGCTGTTATCTGCTGTGCATACTGCTTTGTGACGCTCGCCTTTACGGCCTCTTCAATGTAAGAAGCGAGGGTAGCCTCATCAAGCTGAGCGATATACTGAGTGACGGCGTTTGCATCCATACCTGTTTGAGCCATGACTGCCTGAACAAGCAGGTTAGTCTTATCCTGCTCGCTCATAGAAGCAAGATAGGTGGCAGTGGTGGTCTTTAGATATTCCTCGTCGGGGATTACAGCAAGCTTTTTATAAAGCTCCGCCTTTTTGACGTTATCAAGCGAGATAACGTGAGTCTTCATAAGGTCTGCCTTTTCGGCTTCGGTGAGCTCCTTCTCGGGCTTAAACTTTTTGCCAGTGAGAATATCTATATCGGTAGCCTTGAGCTGCTTTTTGACAATATCGCTATTGTTTGCGCGGTCGATAATATGCTTTGCGAGAGCCTGAGTGTAGCCGATTGAGCCTCTGAGCATATTAACGGTGGCATCGGGGTTAGGTCTTATAATGCCGACGACCTTCAGCTTGATACCGTTATCATAAAGATACTTCATGCCTGCATCGTTGGAATCAAGGTCAATGTATTGGCCATTTGCTGTGTCAAAGCTATAGCGGTCACTTGAGGGAACAAGACGGAAGTCGGTGCCGCAAATCTCTTTATATGACCAGCTATTCTCTTTAACCTCAACCTTTTTGCCTTCAGCTGAATCCTGAATGTTTTGCCGAATCTCGTCAGCACTCTTAAGGCCAAGGGCGTAGAGGGTCATGTCGGTTATCTCGTTGTTTTCGTCAACGACCAGCACAACCTCGTTATATTTCTCGGGCCATTTGCCGTAAATAACGTCATACTGATCATAAAGCAGGTCGCTGACAGCCTTGCCATCCTGTCCTGAGAGCATCTCCTCCCAGGTGTCCATAGCACTAAAGCTCATCATGCCACCACTAGACATACCGTCTGATGCACCACCGGGTACAGAGGGCATAACGGTGGTGACCTCATCGTCACTGCCAATGCCATAAATCTCTTTGATGAGACTTGACATATTTGACTTGATGACAGCACCGCTCTCATTCTTAGTGTAGATATTCATATCGAAATCATAGGTGTAGCGGATGGCTGAAGCGTATTTATAAAGGTCGGTTTTGGATTTGCTCTTATCCATCTCTTTGTCGAGGAACTGCTTGAACTTAACAAGGTTGTTCTTTTGGGTCTCCGTATCGTTAAGGGAGTTAACCAGCCTATACATGACGGTGTTGGCATAAACCTTGTCGAGCTCATGGCCACGCTCATCGGTATCAACCTCGAGCATGGCAGTCAGCAGAGCAGAGGCATCGACCGATTCTGCCTGAATGGCGATGGGGGATGATGCTAAAGTCTCTTTTTGAACCGATTCAATAAAGAGGTTAACACCGTTTGAGAGAGATAGTATGAGGGCGATACCAATAATGCCTATGCTACCTGCAAAAGAGGTTAGAAAGGTTCTTGCCTTTTTAGTGAGCAGGTTATTAAACGAAAGCGAAACGGCAGTCAAAAAGCTCATTGAGGGCTTCTTTTGAGCGACCACTTTTTTATCGGTCTGAGAGGCTTCGGTCAGCTCCTCCTCGCAGGGGTTAGAATCGTCGGTTATTTCGCCGTCAAAAAGTCTTATTATGCGATTAGAATATTTCTCGGCAAGCTCAGGGTTATGGGTAACCATGATTATGAGCTTATCGCCCGAAATCTCTTTGAGTATATCCATAATCTGAACGCTTGTCTCAGAGTCGAGCGCACCTGTAGGCTCATCAGCGAGCAATATATCGGGGTCATTGACCAGCGCACGAGCGATGGCAACGCGCTGCATCTGACCACCCGACATCTGGTTGGGTCGCTTATGAAGCTGGTCACCCAGACCCACTCTCTCAAGGGCTTCTGTAGCGCGACGACGGCGTTCCTCACGTGATACACCCGACAGGGTCAGCGCAAGCTCAACGTTTGAGAGAACGCTCTGGTGAGGGATGAGGTTGTAGCTTTGAAAAACAAATCCGATTGAGTGGTTGCGATACGAATCCCAATCTCTGTCACCAAAGGATTTAGTTGAGCGACCATTGATAACAAGGTCACCGCTTGTGTATCGATCGAGACCGCCTATGATGTTGAGCAGAGTGGTTTTGCCGCAACCTGATGGTCCAAGAATTGAGACAAATTCGCTTTTGCGAAAGCTCATGCTCACGCCCTTGAGCGCTCCAACGGTGGTATCGCCCGTAGTGTAATTCTTTACGATGCTTTTTAGTGTTAGCATATGCCCTCCAAAAAGGATAAAAATGGATTTTATAAAGTCATTATACACCCTTTTTTCAATTATGTGTTAACTTTTTTATCAATTATATAATTTTTGTTTTTCTTGACAAACAGTTAATATTGGTGTGTTATTGTATTAGTATAGTATTTATAGTCACTATTAAAAATATTTTACTCAAGTTGCAAAATCCATCGAAAACGGGAGGCTTTTATATGTTTAATATTCTTGTCGTTGAGGATGACAGCGCTCTTAACAGTCTTTTTTGCCGTGTGCTCGAAAAGAATAGCTACAACCCCCTATCCGCTAAAGACGGGCTTGACGCTCTCGAAAAGCTCGACACAAATTATATTGACCTGATTATATGCGATATCATGATGCCCAGAATGGATGGCTTTGAGCTGACTCGTGAGCTCAGAGCAGCTGAGATGACTCTGCCCATATTGATGATAACCGCAAAGTCTGATATTATGGATAAGCAGCAGGGCTTTAGTCTCGGTGCAGACGATTATATGGTAAAGCCTATCAACGTTAACGAGATGGTTATGAGGGTGGGCGCTCTGCTAAGACGCGCAAAAATTGTGAGCGATCGCTGTATTACCGTTGGCGATACCACCCTAAGCTATGACTCACTCGAGGTCAAATGTGGTGAGGAAATAAGCCTGCTCCCACAAAAGGAGTTTTATCTTTTATATAAGCTGCTATCAAACTCGGGGCGAATTTTCACCCGTAATCAGCTTATGGATGAGATTTGGGGCATGGATTCCGATACCGAGCCACGCACCGTCGACGTGCATATTAACAGACTGCGCGACCGATTCAGGCTAAGCGAGGATTTTGAGATAGTTACCGTGCGTGGGCTTGGCTACAAGGTGGTGAAAAAAAGATGAAGAAAAAGCCTCTTGAAAAATTCAGAAATGAGCTTAAAAGCAAAGAGTGGTTTAATTTAAGCCTTGTGCTTTCAATCTGGTCGTTTATATTGCTGCTAAGCGTTGCAATTGTCGGCTTTGTTACAATACACGTCGTTAAGCAGTTTGGTTATATCAAACACCCCATACCCGGTTGGGGGCTGATAACCATGATGCTTATATGCCTTATCACAGGCACAGCCGAGGCCATCTTCATTCACCGTCGCTCAACCCGTTTTATTACCCACATCAACAAGGCGATGGATGAGGTAGCGCACGGCAACCTAGATATTCAGCTCGATGAGGATTACTACACCGAAGAATTCAGAGGCATGTCGGTCAGCTTCAACAAAATGGTGCAGGAGTTAAGCACCAACGAAATGTATCGCAGTGATTTTATCACCAATGTTTCGCACGAGTTTAAAACTCCCCTATCGGCTATTGAGGGCTACGCTACCCTTTTGCAGGATGACAGCCTCAGCGCCGAAGAAAGAGAGGAGTATCTCAAAAAAATCACCGATACCACCCGAAGGCTGAGCGACATGACGGGTAACATTTTGATGCTTTCAAGGCTTGAAACTCAAAAGATCACCCCCCTGAGCACCGAGTTTGAGCTTGACGAGCAAATTCGTTGCGCCATACTTGAGCTCGAATCGCTTTGGAGCGAGAAAAATCTCGAACTCGATATTGAGCTTGACAGCGTTAAATGCGTAGCACCAAAAGAGCTGATTTATCATGTTTGGCTCAACCTTATCTCGAATGCGATTAAATTCACAGAACCCTTCGGAACAATATCGATGCAATTAAACGAGAGTGATCAATCGGCTGTTTTTTCGATTTCAGATACGGGCATTGGCCTTTCAAGCGAGGAGCAAAAGCACGTCTTTGAGAGGTTTTATCAGGCCGACCGTTCCCACAATTCAAAGGGCAACGGGTTGGGTCTTGCCCTGGTTAAGCATATCGTGGGTGTTTGCGATGGCACCGTATCGGTCGAGAGTGAGAAGGGTGTCGGGTCAATCTTCACCGTCACCATACCACGGATCATGAGTAGGATGTGATTATCGCCCCTCCCCTACAAATCAAAAAAGAGATATCAGAAGAGTGCTGAACGTATCAACAACCTAAGAAGCTCAAGTGGCAGACTCGGTCGTTGAGGACGGAGCGGTTGAAGCTCGTGTTTGCCAACTTTGTTGCAGAGCGAGTGCTAGGTGGTGTGAGCGGTTATCGGAATGATGCAAACGGTAATCTTATCAATTTGAATCCGCTTGTCGAAAAAGCGTTAACCAACTTTGCCAACGAGCACACAGCATGGTATGATGCTATTCTTACTCATATAAAGGATATGATAGCCAAGCTGAAAGGTATCTATTACTCCATAACCCACAAGGATGCCAAACAGCAGAACGAGTCAAAGGAGCTCGAAGAGATCTATCGCCGTCTCGTCCAGCTCAAAGACACCGTAAACACAAAAAAAGCCGCCCAAGCTGATGGGCAGTATAGTGTTCAAGAAATATTCGATGAAAATGGCAATAGTTACGGTATAGGTGTTGTCCTTGATTCACAAAAACTTAACAATTTATCCGAACAAGAGAGGATAGATAAAGTAAAAGAACATATAAAAAATCTTGGCAATGTCCCGTTTGTTGCATTTGACCCCGATGGAAATGAAGTGCAAATTAAAATTGCACCTAAAACTAAATATAAGAATAGTAACGGCAAACAAGCACGGGCTAATTCGCATTTGATAAACTATCTCAAAAGTAATATTAAACAGGAAACATTGTTTTTGATTGATGAGGTAATTGAAGCGGCAACTTACCAAGAGAACGAGTCGCCTGAGCACTCTCACGGATGGTTAGATAATAACGGTCAAAACGATTGGGAAATTTGGACAACATATATACAAGATAAAGAAAAAACCATTTGGAAGGCAAGGTTAAAAGTTGCCAATAGCCAAAATGGTGATAAGGTTTTGTATGAAGTCTACCCAATAGAAAAAGTGGGGCAGGACGAAACGTTGTCCAAATCCACCACTGAGGATAATATATCACAAGCTACTCAAAAAGTCAAGGAAAAGCAGTTCGAGATTATTCAAGCTACCAATCCAATGTGGGATGATTACCACACAGGCATCAGGTCGGTTGATGATATTCGCACTTGGGACGAGGTGCTTCAACTTGACGATAAACGAGAAGGTCAGTTTGTGTGGGGCGATTTTTCAAGAGAAGACGCAGAAAATGCACTCAAAGAAAACTCCATAACTGTTTATAGCTCGCATCCCATTGAAAACGGTACCTTTGTTTCAACCTCATATGTTCAAGCGCAGGAGTACGCAGGCGGCAGGTCGGGCGACAAGGTATATTCTAAAACAATTCCGTTGGATGTGGTTGCCTGGATAAACGGTGACGAAGGGCAGTATGCCAATGTAAACGAAGGCACCTCTGACACTACCGTTCCCACCCAAGACGGACAAGCCTATGTCCCATCGTCTTCCAACGCTGACCTGCTTGAACAATACGAGCAGGGCAAGCTCACAAGAGAGCAATATCAGGCCGAGGTAGCAGCGAGAGACAAAAAGCAGACTGAAGAGGTGCGCAAGCTTCGCCAGCAAAAAACCAACTTGCAGGAAGCTCGCAAGCAGTTGCAAGAGAGGTTTAAAAATCAACACGGCGGATGGAATGAGTCTAAATCATTAGAAGTGTTGCGTGGCATCTTAAAGCAATATCCCACAAAGGTGGTGGCAACCAAGCTTGTGCCTGCATATATGTTTCTTGCAAATTGGAAGATCTTTATTAACAAAAAAACCGAACGCAGTATTGAAGCTTCAATACTGCGTTTTTATTTATCTTGCCCTTTTAAAGCCATTCCAGCGCTTTGCCATAAACTCAGGTCTTGCGTTGATGCCCAAATCGGTAACAGGCTTTATCCACTTGCCCGTATACATATGCCATTGCATCATCACAAACCTTATCGGCTCGTCGATATAACAGCATGCAAATATCACAAAGAAGGGGGCTTTGAGGGCACCTGCAATGCAAACAGCAGGCACCAGCATAAAATACATAAAAGTTATCTCGAGTATTGTGCCGTAGGCGGCATCCCCCGCTGAGCGATAGGTATCGTTTTGTATCCAGTTGCACATTCTGATAACTGCTGCTACGCAATAGATGGTTAGCACTCCTGCTCCTATTCTCAGCGATTCACCCGACAGACTCATCGCACTGAGCAGAGGTTTATGCACAGCCAGTAGCAAAACGCATATAACAAATATGCACCCACCGCAAAGCGGCACAAGTCGTTTGGCTCGCTGATAGGCAGTATCGAGCTTGCCTGCTCCTACGCACTTGCCAACAAGCACCGAGGCTGCACTCGAAAAGCCCATAAAGAAGCCGACAACCAATCCTTCAAGGGTGCGAAACACTGCAACAGCAGCAATAGATTCTTCAGACTGACGACCGAGCACCATGTTGATTATCATGCCTGCAATACCGAGAAAAGCCTCGTTGCAGATGATAGGAAAACAGCGCATTAAAAACTCTTTGATGAATTTTTTTGTCCAGCAAAAATGCTTTTTAAAATGAAATAAATAGGGGTATTTTTGAGCTTTGCTCATAATAAGTATGAGCGATACGTTAACTGCGCCTGCAAGAGTAGTGGCGAGAGCCGCTCCCTGAACACCCATTTTGGGGCACCCGAGGTTGCCGTAAATAAACACCCAGTTGAGCCCCATATTGGTCAGCACCGATGCAATTGAGGCATAAAGGGGTATACGCACCCTCTCGGTCGAGCGAAGCAGCGCACTCATGCCCGATGCCATTATCTGAAACGGATAGGCAAGGCCGACTATGCGCAAATACTTGACTCCGATTTGCTGAATAACAGCCTTGTCGGTATAAATCTTCATAACAAATTCAGGCAGTGTAACCGCAATAAGCATACAGATAACACCAACCGACATAATGATGCTCATTACCACGCCATAAGCTCTGTCGATACCGTCGTGATCTTTTGCTCCCCAATATTGGGCAAAAAAGAGCATGCCTCCACCAATAAAGCCCCAGTAGCTTGCAAACATTAAACAGCTAAACTGAGCGCACAGGCCGATAGCTGCAACTGCCGTTTCACCGAAGGGGGCTATCATCATGGTATCAACCATAGATGCAGTGGTGGTAAGCAGGTTCTGAAGGGCAACAGGCAAAGCTATAATAGCCAGCTTTTTAACAAAACTCGCCCAGTTAAAATTAGTCTTTGCAGCCACAGCTCCATCCCCTTTTTTTGTTATATCAATTGCAAAAAAGTATAGCATAGTAATTCCCAAAAATCAATCTTGATTTTTGAACTTAAAGCATTATAATGTAAGCAAATAATTTGTTTAGGAGCTATGCTTTATGCATTTAACCTTGAAAACCATGTGCGCGGTGTGCCACTCGCTGAATCCTGGAAGATCCCTGCAGAGCAAAGAACCCATATTGGCGATTACTACCCGATGTTCCCCGGCAACAAATTCGGCGGCCCATCCTTCGTTCAGTTTGGCAAGGATAATGCCGATGCCGTTGATGAATATGTGTATGCAATTTCATCCGACCAGTGGGATAACGGCAGCGAAATGCGACTTGGCAGAGTGCCCAACGACCGCATCACCGACCGTAGCGCATGGGAGTTTGCCATCCCCACAGAGGACGGTGTCGAATGGACTAAAAACATCCATGAGAGTGAGCCCGTGTTGGTCATTGAGCGCCATTTGAGTTTGCCCGAGATGGTATATATTCCGTCAATCAAGAAGTATATAACTGCAACCTGGGCGCTCCATAAGGATTTTTGCGCTTCAAACGGCAGTGAGCTGACCATTCTTGAGTCGGACGCTCCGTGGGGCCCCTTCAGGCTTGTTCATTACGATTGGATGTGGTATAAGGAGGAGGCAGGCTGCTATTGCCCTCGAATCCCCCTTAAGTGGTTTGACATGGAAAACCTGACCGGTTATCTCGAGTTTTCAGGCAACTGGGAAACACAGGTGCCCTACTACCTGCCCCAAATTCGCCCCTTTAAACTGCTATGTAAAAAGTAAGCATCAAAAAAAGGATGACCTTTCGGTCATCCTTTTTATTATTTCTCTTGGCTTATTACCTTTTTTTGCCACGATTTTTGGTTGCATTCGGGGCAGCGCATATATCTTGTGCGATTAGTATGGGGCGCCCAGAGCACACTGCTGTAGGTGGGCACATATCGGTGCAAGCATTTTTGGCACTCGTAGTAGCCTGCCACCTGCTCAATTCTGATGGCGTAGCCCACCCCTATCGCAAAGGGGATAAATCCCACCACTATGAGCACAACCCTCAGCCAGTCCTCCATCTCGGCAAATGATGCAACAAAAACCAGCGCAAACCAGATTATTGACACTGTCACAGCAATAAATATCTCTAAGGCGAGCAGTCTTTTATCTGCCTGCTCCTTTTGCTTGACTGCCTCGAGCAATTTCTTTTCTAATTCTTTATTGTAGTTATCCATCATCACTACCTCCCCACTTAACAAATCGTTGACGGTAATTTTGAGAGTGGCGCACAGCTCGAGCATTATCGATGAATCGGGCAATGCCTTGCCTCTCTCCCACTTAGAAACCGCTCTGTCGGTGATGCCGAGCGTTTGGGCGAGCTGGGTCTGAGTCAGATTTTCTCTTTTTCTGCAAGATGCGATAAACCTACCGATTTTTGCTTGATCCATAATGCGCCTCCTTTCACCCTCATTGTGGCACAGGTCGAATAAAAATGCAACAAACCGTTGGTTGAGTGAAAAAACCGACCAACGGTTGAACTGTTATAGTTGCTCAAGCAGCTTGATTGAGCCGTTTTTGAGGTATTCAATATTCTCCTCGCGATAGACGGTGTCTTTGTTAGTATGAATTTTATCCATATACAAAATTCCGCGTTTTTTGGTTTTTTTAAAGGCTGCGACCCCCACTCCACCTTTAAAGCTCATGTTGTCAGAGGGATAGAAAATGCCCTTTGTTGCAATCTCTACCTTAACTGCATCGGTGGTTTCAAAGGCCTTTTTGAGCATAGGAGCAAACTCCTTCGCCTTCTTTTTGACGGCAAAAATCATATTTTCGCCATCGGATACACAGTCAAAGTTGAGCACAAGCTTGTTGTTTAGAGTTTTTTTGTGTTTTTTAGCAAAGCTTGATGAGCCTATGAGCCCCCACTCCTCAAGGTCAAAGAGGATGAATGCAACCTTATCCCTTTGGCTTTGGTCGAGAGCGCACATGATGTCGATTATGGTGGTAACACCCGAGGTGTTGTCGTTGGCAGTGTGATTATTTGCGGGGCCGATTAGCAACGGCAACAATATAGAGAGCATCACTGCTTCTCTTAAAAACAGGTCGATTAAAAAGCATAAGGGGTTTTCATAAAAGCTCGGTGCAAAATTATCGACTATTAAATAAAACAAATTGCCTACCAGGTAGGCTCCCAAAAGCATAGCCACCATCATAGGGATTACTAAGGCTAACTGATAAAGAGTATATATCCAAAGGTTTTTGGGGGTCAAAAAGTTGGGAAAAGGCAGTCTAGGACAGGTATCGTAATGGGCAGTGTAGAGCGCTTTGGCATTGTCGGGGTCACCGATAACGATGTTGCGAGCGCCAAACGAGCCCTTTTCGACGGTAACAGGGTAGCCGTTCTGCTCAGCAATAGCCTTTACATATTCAATAAAAGTAGTCTTTTGCTTTTTATTTTTTCTAATTTGATAGTTTTCAAATATTTCTTTAGTAGTCCTGGTCATTATTATCTCTCCTATGGGGTCTTGAAAATTAAACGATGGAGTGATTATATCACAGTTTGATATGTTTAGCAACATCCCCCCTAAGAAACACCCTAAATTATCAAACTACCCCCCTCAGTCAAAACCTTTGGTTTTGCCAGCTCCCCTGACAAGTGGAGCCTTTCGCTGGGGCGGGACTGCTCATCGGCAAAAGACTCTTTTGAAACACCTGCTTAGCAGGTGTTTTTCGTTACACAAACGAAGTAAAACTCTACTGACGAAAAAAATCAGCAGAGTTTTTAAGAAGGATTTGACGGGTTCAGCAATATTTTATTCGTCCTAAAACTGACCACAGGTCAATATCACTATGCGAAGCATAATACCACTGCAAAGCAACAACATTTTCCGTTAGGCCAAATAAAACTGTGGCACCTTCCTTACGGAGGGTGCCACAAGGGTAGCTTTATAATTATAACTTTGCTGTTTTTTAAGCAAAAAACTCGCCTATTTCACGCCTAACTAAATGCTATTCAAGTAATCAATGCATCGCTTGGCTTCATCAAGACCTGTCGGGTTATAGCCCTCTGTTTCGACTACGATTCTTTTGTTGTTTTTTATGCACCAATCGTGAATAGCCTTAACGTCGACATCGCCCTCACCGAGAGCAAGGTCGGTCACACCGTCACTGCTGTTTGTGTAGGTGCGAGCAACATCGTCGATTTTGCCGTCTTTGATGTGAACGATGCTTATGCGAGAGGAGTGCTTTTCGAGAAATTCGAGAGGGTCGACTCCGCCCACCTGTAACCAAAAGACGTCGGGTTGAAGCTCGAGATTTGTTTTTTCGATGATTTCATAAAGGGGAATTTTGCCGTAGGGGTATTTCATCAGCTCAAAGGCGTGATTATGATAGGCAAGCTTCATGCCGTGTGAGAGCAAAGCATCGTTTATACGAATCATCTCGGCAATGTTAGAGTCGAGCTGAGTCTCATCGTCATACGACAAAGCAGGGATTACGATGGTGTCAATGCCGAGTTTTTTGCAATATTCAATCTGCTCTAAAAGCACGTCACCCCTGAGCCCGTCAATACCCTGGTGTGTAGATTTGGCAGTTAGTGACAGCTCATCCATCAAAGAGCGCAAACGCTCTGCCTCCCAGCCGAAATAGCCTGCAAATTCGAGTGATAAGTAGCCCATTTTGGCAACCTCGCGTATTGCTCCTTCAAAATCCTTTTCAGTAGCGTCGTGAACGCTCC
This sequence comes from Acutalibacteraceae bacterium, assembly GCA_045647445.1. Classification (GTDB taxonomy): domain Bacteria; phylum Bacillota; class Clostridia; order Oscillospirales; family Acutalibacteraceae; genus RGIG2206. The sequence goes on from JAZRMJ010000089.1 coordinate 13,869, forward strand.
AAAGCTGAAGACCATAGTTTGACATAATGCACCCTCCTTAAATTCGGTCTTTCTAACCCAATTGTAGCATTATGAATTTCCGAATTCAACGAATTATTGAGCCAAAAATTTCAATTTTTTGAGGTGAGGGGGATTTCACAAAACAACTAAACAGTGCGTAAATGGGAGTAAAAACGCCAAAAGGTGCGTCGTTAGTTTGCATCAAACAGTTTTTTAATTTTGTTGAAAATTGAAGGGCTTTTTTTAGTACGGGCAAAGGGGTCTCCCAATATCCACGGCAAAACGACATTCTCAATTGTAATCGTAAAATATTTGTCCGTTTCTTGCGTGTTTGGCACATATCGATTATCGATTGTTATTTTCAACTGCAAGTTGCCGTCCCGTAAATCGGTTTCAAAGCTATCCGATTCCAAAATCTCGCCTGTTACGGTATAGGCTACAAAAAGATAATCAATCTCATTATCGCCTGCGAGAGAAGCTATTTCATCCGGACGCTCAATCAATATGCCGAAATCTGAAAGAAATTCTGTCAATTTTGGGAACATATCACGAGCTTGTGCGTAAAAATTGCGGCACTCATCACATGCACATAAAGAATGTGTTTCTGAATATTTTTTTACACTGTCTTTATCAACAGAAAACTCCATAGAAAGTTCTCTGAGCTTTGATTCTGACATAATACACACTTCCCTTTTAATATTGTATCACAAATCAAACTCGTTTGCAAATTAGTGATAGGTCATGCAGCTGCGCTGTGATAAGTGATGCGATGCGTTCTGCCCACGCGCCGCAGGCGTGCATCACAGGCGAAGCCTGCATCACGCACAAAGTGCGCATCTCGTTCCGACAGGAACGCATCACTCAAAAAAAGCACACATTTGTCCGGTAGACAAATGTGTGCTTTTTTGTTGCCTAAGAGTAACCAAACGGAGCAGAAACGAGGAAAAAGTAAACAAAAGTACACCTTCCGATCCATTCGTTACATTGGAATTGGTCGATTCAATAATTATAATTCAAAAGTAGCAAAGCCAGATTCCATAGCATTTTTTACTTTCACCAATGCCTCAATCGCTTCTTCTTTGTTTGGATAATAGGCAATATTTTCCCAACTGCTGACCCTTGTTTGTATCATTAAGGAAGAACCATCAACACGAAGTCCACCATAACAAATAAGTAGTTTAGATTTATCAGGGCTAAGCACTTTCATATGCTGTCTTGGTCTAACAATAGTTCCATCTTTAAGAACAAATTCAAAATCTGTAAAACTTTCACCTAATGCCTCAAGCAATACGTCTTGTACAGCACAAGTAACGGCAGAATCAACTTGTTCAATTAGAGCATCCTCAATCATATCTTCCAGTCGAGAAGATAATGTATCCATAATGCTATCTAAATCAAAGTTTTTGTTTTCTTCCATAAATTCGTCCGCTCCTTTATCAAATTCTTATTTAGCAAACTGATTATACCACAGATTTGAAAATATTTCAATGATATATCGCTTGCGCGATATGATATACGGCTACTGCCGTATGGTATACTTGCTTCGCAAGCATGATATAATATCTGTTCCCTTCATACGCGAAGCGTATATCATCTGCGCAGCAGATATCATAGCGACAGCTATATCACCCGTTGCGACAGGAACGGATATCATTGTAAAAACCCTCTTTTGACCGGTAGACAAAAGAGGGTTTTTACATGGTGGAGGCGAGGGGAGTCGAACCCCTGTCCGAAGACCTATTCTCACAACTTTCTCCGAGTGCAGCCGATATTTTAAAATTCCCTCTTGCCGTCGCCTAACGGCAGGCTACGGCGGTTGGTAGTCCGTAATCCGTGACAGGCTACCGGACGCTCACCTGTTCACGTGCACCGTCTAAATGACGCCCTGTACCGCTCGACGGTGAAACGGGTCGGACGCACAGCCTAATTAGGCTGCGTAAGCAACAGTTTTAGTGTCGTTTAATTTTAAGTTGCGGATTTTATAGCGGTCCCGCCCCGCTACTCGCTTATCGTGGTTCAAAATCCCCGTCGAAACCTTTACGCCCCCATATATCACATATTCTGCTCTTTGAAAAAGCGCTCGTTGTCCCTCTTGACCGCCTTGGCGGCGAGGTCGGCTCGCTTATCATAGAGCTTTTTGCCCTTGCAT